>JAOUJT010000103.1 GCA_029883105.1 Gammaproteobacteria bacterium | reverse complement strand
GTATGCGTCCAGCGCGACATGGCGTAGTGCCGTTGACGAAGGTGTTGCCACCGGGCGTGCTGGAAAGGGTGCCATATACACCTGGGCTGCGGGTAATGGAGGGACAATCGAAGATTTTGGTGGGGGTATCCTTTTCCCTTTCGATAACTCGAACAATGATGGTCAGGCAAACTACTACGCCGTGCTAGCGATAGCAGCGTTGGCGGATGATGGCAGCAGGGCGAGTTATTCTGAAGAAGGTGCAAACCTGATGGTGGCTGCGCCGGCCGGTGAATTTTGTGATACGCATACCACCACCACAGTGGATAGATCTGGAGCCAACGGTTATAACACCGGTGGTGATTTTGTTGGCAACGGGAAAAGTGACTATGCGGATGCCAACTATACCAAATGTTTTAACGGAACATCCTCGGCAACGCCGGTAGCCACTGGGGCCATTGCATTGATGTTGGAGGCCAATCCAAACCTGAGTTGGCGTGATGTACGCATTATTCTAGCTCGCAGTGCACGTAAGAATGATGCCACGGATACTGACTGGACCACCAATGGTGCAGGCCTGAATGTTAACCATAAATACGGTTATGGTGCGCTGGATACGGCCGCAGCAGTGACCATGGCCAAGGGCTGGGCTACTGTGGGTGGCTCTAACTCAATGGTAACCCGCTCGAGCACTTCAAGTCCTGCTGCGTTAATTCCAGACAATGGTGCCGGAGACATATTCCAATATGGCACACCCTTGTCGAATACCATCACTCTCTCTAACAGCGGTATCAGTAATATTGAATTTGTAGAGATTACGGTCGACAGTGATCACACTTACTCGAGCGATTTGGAAATAGAGATCACCAGCCCGAATGGAACTATCAGTAAGCTGGCAAAGACTCGGCGCTGCAATGATGGTACGAGCTTTGTAAATTGTGGTGCTCAATATTCTGGCGGTTGGAGGTTCGGTAGTGCGCGTCATATCGATGAGTCTGCAGATGGCACCTGGACCCTAACCGTAACAGATGGTTGGTATGCTGCGAGTGGTTACCTGAATTCTTGGCAATTAAAGATCTATGGCCACTGAGATGGCTTTAGATAGAATGGACAATCTTTTGAGGGTATGAATATGGAATTTTATAGACTTGCACGCCACACGGGAAATCTGTTTGTGCTTGGTTTTCTGTTGTCAGCGAATGTATATGCTATGGAAAAAGGTACAGAGAAGAGTGTACAGAACGCAGATAGCGGTGTGGCTTATGTGTGGTACGAAAGCGGTCAGAAAAAAACCGTCTATATGAGCACCAGCCTGGTTGCCGAGTTTCCTGCCGTTGATTCAAAATCGACTATGGTGCAGAAGGCATTTCCGCGCGCTGAGATGGTAGATAATAAGGTCAGAGGTATCACGATTTGGAAGATCGATGCTAAGGATGTCGCTACGGCAATTACTGCTGTAAAAAATGTGGATGCCAGCACTCAGTTATCCCCTGTTTACTATGATGAAAATACGGGGCAGCGGCGTGCATTGCCTGGTGGTGTGCTAATTGAATTTCTTGCCTCGGTGGATGAGACACAGGCGCAGAGCTGGATACGGGAACATGGCTATGTTGTCGTCAGCGTGACCGGGTATGAGAAGAAATATTATCTGATTAGTACGGAACCAGGCCAGGAATCACTCGACATGGCGAACACTATTCGCACGGCAGAGGTCGTGAAGAATGCTAGTCCGAACTGGTGGGTTGAATTCTTTCCAAGGTAGTCAGTCGAGGACTATTGATGATGTTCGAATCATTATATGACAAATTGCATGGTAGATATGTGCCTCTGGCTTCGATATGGAGATTGATATGAAAAGAAAGATTATTTTATTAGTGGCCGCAATGATTAGCTTGCCAATGACAGCGCCAGTGCACGCAGAATCCATTGTAGGGGTTGATGCATATGGTTTGGGATCTGGCTCAACCAGTGTCTATTATCAGATGCCATTAGCTAAGGACCGAGCGGTAAGGATGTCTTTAATCTCTGGTGCAGATACAGCGATTTACGGATTTTATAAGATGTATCTTTCACCACTGAGGGAAAATATGAGACCTTTTGTAGAAGGCGGGGCTGGATTTAATTCTGCTGGATTTGCCGCAGCGGTAGACGTTGGCTTTGAGATTCCTGTTAGTGTAGTTATGGTTGATCCTTATATTGGTTTTGTTGCAGGAAGCGGTGGGACGGGATATGGCATTGGTCTGAATATTGGTTACAAATTTTAGTGGTGGTTAATTAGCTAATAACATCAAGATGCTATGCAAAAAACGCCAACCATAGGCGGATGATAGTACAATAATCAAGCAACTATGAATCACAGAATAATGGCTTAAAAAGTTTAATATTGGTGGTATAGCCTTGCTGTGATAGCCACGGAGACAGGATAGTTACATTATGTGTGAGGAGAGTTTTTGCATGCACTTGAGTTTTTGAATGTTCTAGCCGATGTGTATTGTTCAGTTTGGGTTAGGATGTTTGTACCTGTTAGTGGATAACTAGATTGTCATGTCAAACAGAAACCGGCTATTGCCGGTTTTTTGTGGCTAAGAAGCTGGTGGGCGAAATTTGTCACGCGTGGTATTGGCTGCGCGGAGTCTTAACCACGAAAGATAAAAACCTGTCACTCATCATTACAGGAGACCTCATTACTGATCTCGCAAGTATTATTGGCGTATAATCTAATCCGATTGTGGCGGAAGGATTATTCTCTTACCTAACCGGAAGTGACTGTTGAGGATGAAAAAGGGATTGAATAAACAAGCCTAAGTGCTACTTGTCGGCACATTGCATACAACGCGTATTTGTAGGCTCAGCGGCAAGCCTGCGCGCATCTATCTCCTCACCGCATACAAAGCAGTCGCCGTAATCACCAGACTCTATGCGCCGTAAGGCACTATCAATTTTAATGAGCTGTTTTTGACGTCGCTGATCCGTTTCCAGTGACATTTGCTGTGCCTGCATGGCATCCATGCGAGATAGCCTGCCAACGACACATTGGTCCAGTTCTACGGCATCGCTACTGTTTTTATATGCCTGTTCAAGACCCTCCAGTTCGGCCCTGGCCTTGAGTAGCTTCTGTTTGAGTTGTGAGATATCAATATTTTGCATGCTGCTTAGTGCGCCTTGATCAAATCGGTAATCCCCCGTTCAGATACTAGCTGAAAATTTTGCAGGGAAAACTTTTTTAGAACGACGATTCCTTTTGACTGATAGAGCACGGTGAGGTATTTGCCATCACGGGATGTTTCCTTGTCAATAATTGAATCTGCATCGCTGAGTATCTCTGTATAACCACTGCCATCCGGTCGGGTAAGTGCGATGGTGCTTTCATCCTCGCTGTCCAGCACCTGATTATTATTACTGTCGTGCTTGATTGCGCGTATGTAGATAGCCTGTGCTTGTCTGTT
This sequence comes from Gammaproteobacteria bacterium, assembly GCA_029883105.1. Classification (GTDB taxonomy): domain Bacteria; phylum Pseudomonadota; class Gammaproteobacteria; order Thiohalospirales; family Thiohalospiraceae; genus JABURT01. Next base: position 5,772 of record JAOUJT010000103.1, on the reverse strand, counting down.
ATTCCGCTCATCAGGTTCATGGTTTAAAATTTCGATGCTTTCGATTAGATAGTCATGTTTCTCATACAGCCACCGGCTGTTGAGTTTGTTGCCTATAAAGAATAGAACATTGCGCATTTCACCACCACGATAACCTGAGGAAAACTTGCCGCCTTCCCTGCGTGTTCTTAGTTCCACGTAGTAATTGTCGTGGCCATGTATCTCTTGCATATTGCCTAAAACCAGTTCCAACGTTTCACTGGGATTATCTTTATCTTCTTCGACTATTACGGTCCTGTTGTCATTACGATGATTGCTCGATAATAGCGTTAGCAGGATAAGGCTCGACCCAACCACTAACAGCAGTAGAAAGAAAACTGCATTGATACGGTTGACGATGATAAATAGTCTCGATGGATCCATCGTGTATCTCCAGGTCGTGTTTAATTCAGCGTGATGGTAGGGGCGTAAAAGCGATGTTCCATCTGGTTGATAAAGGCAAATACATCTTTTGTTCTAAATTCAGGTATGCCGAAAAAGTACCCTGTTATGTTTCGTGTGCCTTTGAATGACGAGTAGACGATGCCAAAGAATTCATCCTCATTGTAGACTGCCATATATTTGCCGAGTATGTTTTCTGCCTGCTGATAGTTTTTCTCAACAGTAAACCCCGCGGCCTTGAGGCCTATGGATGTTGCGGTAAAATATTGTGCATGGCTATTGGAGGCAGGAAAAAAACTCTTGCTGTGAATCAGATCCATCTGCATATGCATGCCACAGCGTTGCATGTCCGATACTTCCAGCGAGTACTGGTTATGTAGCATCGGGATCCGGACGGCCTCAATCAGTAGTTGTTCAGGAGTTATCTCATTGCAGAGGGTGCTGTTCATAATCATGCTATCTGGCAGACGTTCACGCTCTTCTGCACTAAGCGGGCTATTATCACAGCCGCAGATAAAGCCTGTAGTAATAATTAGCGCGAAAACATATGGCTTGAGTCTGGTGGTCATCGTCAGTGATCTACCGCAGTAAGGAGCAGGGTTTTATACTGATTTACTTATTCATGGCTGTCAATTGTTCACAAAATTAGATTTTCAGGATTATATAAGTGCGAGGTGAACTGCTTATCTAAATGAACTGTGTCAGTGATGCGGTGATGATGTTGCTATCTGTGATGGGTGGTTCTTGCTGATGTTAACGTTTGTCGGTACCTGTGCGCTCTATCTTTATCTCGTGTAGGAGATTTCCCACAGTTGGATACAAAACTGTGCGCCGGGTCACACATCGTCTGTCGTATGGTTCCGCTAATAGACTTCATACGCGCCCGGCCATAGAATGCTATTTACCTGTTACAGGGATTAATAACAATGATGTAGCGAATATTTATGTTCCGCTGCTGAAGAAGAAAACAGACCAAAGGGGAAGGTCATGACTGACTCGGCCAGTTCGATACTAAAAACAACAGCTTTGTCATTGAAGATATTCTTCAATAAGCTCAATCAATGGCGCCGCGGTAACGAATTAATATTTTACGGCACATTTTGGCTGGCCATTGCTCTGTTGGTCTGGTATCTACTGCAACCCGGTGCTGAAACGATACGTGTTTATCTGTCAGCGCCAGGTGTTACTAATCTGCAGGCAGAGAAGCCCCGCCCCGATCCGCTGCAGCTGGAGTTTGGTGATTCGGTTGCCAAATTAAACCAGATTGGTAAGACAATAAGCGAAGGGCTCAGCCTGTCACCGGCCATCGAAGGGCAGTGGAAGTGGACCTCGGATCGCCAGTTGGTCTTTATCCCGGCGCAGGAGTGGCAGATCGCTACCACTTATCGCATCAAGCTGGATAAGGAACTGTTCCCTTCGAACATACAACTGGATGATTACTCCCCTTCTTTTGAAACAGAAGGTTTTACTGCGGTATTGGACAATACCGACTTTTTTCAGGACCCACAAAATCCCAAGTTAAAGAAATTGGTCTCTACCGTTCGTTTCAGTCACCGTCTGGACAAGGATGACTTTAAGGGACGGGTCACACTAATCATGAAGGATGCGGACCCACGTGTAAAAGACAAGGGTAAGGCGTATCCGTTTGAATTGAGCTTTAATAAGGTAGGTAATGAAGCCTATATCCATTCCCAACCCATCGACATTCCTCTAAAAGAACAGACACTGGTCCTGAGCATCGATGACGGTGCGCGCTCACAAGACGGTGGTGTCAGCATCTCGGCTGATCTGAGTACAGAGGTATCTGTACCGGGTATGTACAGTTATTTTCGCATCGGCTCTGCTACGGTCAATCTGGTGCGCAATGAACAAAACGATCCAGAACAGGTGTTAATACTGGAAACTACTGACGGCGTAGAAGAGAGTGTTTTAAAGAATAATATCGAGCTGTTGTTACTACCTCTAGATCGTCCAGCGACCAAGGGACGTAAAGTAGAGAAGAATTACGAGTGGTACAACGTCGAAGAGATCGGTCCGGAGATCCTCACGCTGTCGACAGCGGTTTCAGTTAAGGCCCTGCCAGCAGAACATGAGTATGCCAAGCTACACAGTTTCCGTATTGATGTGCCGCCCAATCGAACGCTCTATATACGGGTGAACAAGGGCATTGAATCGGTGGGTGGTTATAAACTGGCCAAGACCCATGACGCCACCAGCCGTATTCCAGAATATCCACGCGAGCTGGAGATCATGGGTAAGGGTGGTGTGCTTAGTCTCAGCGGTGACAAACGTATCTCGGTGGTGTCACGTGGTAACAAGGCGGTACAGTTCGAGATCGCCAGGGTACTGCCCGCACAGGTGCAGCATTTGATCAGCCAAACCGGTGGTGATTTTCAGGACCCGTATTTCACCAATTATAACTTTGATGAAGACAACATCAGCCAGCGTTATACCCAGGAGTTACGCCTTAAGAGTGTGGCTCCGGGTAAAAGCCAATACACCTCTTTTGATCTGTCGCAATATCTAAACCGTCCAGGTAGTCCGCTACGCAATGGTATCTTTCTGCTGAAGATCCATGGCTGGGATTATAAGAATAATCAACGCACCGGTGTCACCGATAAACGACTGGTGCTGATCACCGACCTGGGCATGATCGTGAAAGAGAATGCCGACAAAACCCGTGATCTGTTTGTTATGTCCATCAAGCAGGGGGCTCCGGTGGCGGCTGCAAAGGTGCAGGTAATCGGCAAGAATGGTTCTGCTACCTATACAACGCAAACCGATGCCAATGGCCGCGCACGTATTCCGGATCACAGTGACTATGGCCGTGAAAAAATGCCCACGGCTTATCTGGTCAATCACAATGGTGATCTCTCCTTTCTGCCTTATAACCGTTATGACCGCAAGCTGGATCTGTCGCGATTCGATATCGGTGGTGTACGTCAGTATGGTGAAAAGGATGCCTTGTCGGCCTATCTCTTCTCCGACCGTGGTATCTATCGCCCCGGCGACAGTTTTAACATCGGTATGATCATCAAGTCATCTAACTGGAAACGTGATCTGACTGGCATTCCTTTGCAAAGCGTCATTACCGACCCCCGTGGTTTGGTGATTAAGAGCGAGAAGTTTGCCCTTACGCCTTCCGGTTTTGAGTCACTAAATTATCAGACCCGAGATAGTTCACCTACCGGTGAATATGAGATACGGCTCTATCTGATCAAGGATGAACACGAGCGTAACCTGTTGGGTTCGGTCTCGCTCAAGCTGGAAGAGTTCCTGCCGGATCGGATGAAGATCTCCTCGCGCTTTTCACAAGAACGAGCGCTGGGTTGGGTACATCCCAAGGATCTGGCCGCCAGGGTAAATCTGAAAAATCTTTACGGTACCCCGGCCACACAAAGACGTATTAGTGGTTCCATGACCCTGTCGCCTTATCATCCTGTGTTCCAGAAATTTTCGGCCTTCCGTTTCTACGACCCGCTGAAAGCGGAGAAGGGCTTCAGTGAGCGGCTGCCAGAGGCCGAGACCGATGACAATGGTGAGGCGGAACTGATCCTCAATCTGCAACGTTTTGCCTCTGCCTCCTACAACGTCTCTTTGCAGGTGAATGGTTTTGAGGCCGAAGGCGGTCGCAGTGTCTCTACCCAGCGCAGCATCCTGGTATCGCCGCGTGATTTCCTCGTCGGTTACAAGGCCGATGGCAAGCTGGATTATGTGGGCAAGGACAGTAAGCGTAAGGTCCACTTTATTGCGATAGACCCAGCTCTTATTCTAAGTCGTACCAAAGGGTTGAAGCTCGAGCTTATCGAACAGCGTTATGTCTCTGCTCTGGTGAAACAGGACAACGGTACCTATAAGTATCAGTCGGTACTGAAAGAGAAGCGCCTGAGTGAAAAACCTTTATCGATACCGCTTGAGGGTCTGGATTACTCACTGCCCACTGATATGCCCGGTGATTATGTGCTGGTGGTGCGTGATAGCAAGGGAACAGAACTGAACAAGGTCAACTTCAGTGTTGCCGGTGAGGCCAATCTTGCGCGCAGTCTTGAAAAGAATGCCGAGTTACAGATAAAACTCAACAAGCGTGATTACGAGCCCGGCGAGTCGATACAGGTAAACATCCGTGCGCCGTATCGCGGTGCCGGTTTGATCACCATCGAACGCGATAAGGTTTACAGCTATAAATGGTTTAAAACCAACTCCACCAACTCGGTTCAAAGCATCACCTTGCCTCAGGGTATGGAAGGCAATGCCTATGTGAATGTTAGCTTTGTGCGTGACCTGGCTTCGCGTGAGATCTTCATGAGCCCCTTAAGCTATGGTGTTGCACCCTTTACCATCAGTCGTGATGCACGTCGTAACAAGGTTAGCCTGGATGTGCCGTATCTGATGCGCCCGGGTGAGAAGGTCAAGATCGCTTATAAGGCGCAGCATGCAGGCAAGATCGTCGTCTTTGCTGTGGACGAAGGCATCCTGCAGGTGGCCAACTACAAAACCCCTAAACCACTGAAACACTTCTTCCGCAAGAAGGCGTTGGAGGTGGAGACGGCCCAGTTGATGGATCTGATCCTACCGGAGTATTCGGTGGTGCGTCAGTTCTCAGCCGCTGGTGGCGGCATGTATGAGTCGGAAAGTAAAAACCTTAACCCCTTCAAACGTCGCACGCAAAAGGCTGTGGCCTACTGGTCGGGCATCATCGATGCAGATGGCAAGGGTGGTGAACTGGACTATCAGGTACCCGATTACTTTAACGGTAGCCTGCGTTTTATGGCTGTCGCCGTGTCGCAAGCCAGCCTGGGTGTAACGCAGAAGAAGGCCTTGTCACGCGGCCACTTTGTGCTCAGTCCCAATGTGCCCACCTTTGTGGCACCGGGTGATGAGTTCGATGTCAGTGTTAACGTCGCCAACAACGTAGAAGGTTCGGGCCAAGGCGCCAAGGTGTCACTAAAACTGCAAGTCTCGTCACATCTGGAGCTGCTGGGAGAGGCGAGCCAGCAATCGAGTATCGACGAAGGTCGTGAAAAGTCGCTACGCTTCCGTCTGCGCGCGAAGCAACAACTGGGTTCCGCCACCTTCCGCTTTACCGCTGCCAGTGGTGACAAACAGGCCATCGCCTCGGTGGACCTGAGTGTACGTCCACCACTTACACGTATGGTTGATGTCAGCGGTGATTCGGTACAGAAGGACGATGTAGAGCTGAACCTGAAACGCGACATGTACAGCGAGTTCCGTCAGCGTCAGGTGATGTTGTCACCGGTACCGCTGGGTCTGGCCAATGGCATGCTGCGTTATCTGGATGAGTATCCGCATCTGTGTACAGAGCAGTTGGTGAGTAAGGTCTTCCCCATCGTC
>JAOUJT010000369.1 GCA_029883105.1 Gammaproteobacteria bacterium | reverse complement strand
AGTCTGGTCTGATGAAGGCTAAGTGATACAGGTCAATAGACGCAGCGCCGTCTTTAGCTATGCTTAAAACGTACATTCGTCCGGTATGTTATTCAAAGGAGTTGCATATGACCACTGTAGGCGCACGTCTGGATCGCTTAATCCAGGAAAAGCGGCATGATCCCTATCAAGCCAAAGCTAAATTGACTGAACCAACTCGCTGCCCCGACTGTGGTGCTGTTTATCATAAGGGGAGCTGGCACTGGATGGTCGCGCCTGCAGGTGCCTATGAGGCCAAGTGTCCGGCCTGCCATCGTATTGAAGACAAGATACCCGCTGGCTATCTCTCAATTAGCGGTGAGTTCTTTCAACAACACCAGGAAGAGATCCGGGGACTTATCAAACATATCGAGGAGCGAGAAAAGGGCCAGCATCCATTAAACCGCATAATGGCGATGGAGGCCTTGAATACCGGCCTGGAGATCACCACAACCGATATGCATCTGCCACGTGACATCGGTGTTGCTCTGGAGAAGGCCTATGAGGGGGAGCTGGATTTCCAATATGTGGATGAGTCCAATCTACTGCGGGTGAACTGGCAGCGGTAATATGGAGGCGATGTAATCGAACGGGTTATTGTTGTTGCAGTAGATGCAAGCATTGGTCTACATACTTGCTGCGCTGGAACAACAGTTGCCAACGTCGTCCACCCGTTTGACGCCACAGAACCGCTGATCGAATCCCTGCCAGAAGTAGTGCGCGGATTTTGTTCGCCAGAACGGGATTTGCCAGGTTAGCCGGTTCACCACTAACCATTATGCGAAAGGAGAGGGGGCTAAGATTATCACTGTAGACCCCCGCCAGATTGGCGATGACGTTCTCGTGTTCTATGGGGAAGTGCTCTAGTTGTCGACTTACCCCGTCTATGCCTGCTCCTACGGCGGACATTAAAGCGGGTGTTTTGGCTAGCTTGCGTTCCAGGAATAACATCCCCATCACATAGCGGGTGATCTCTACTTCCCGTTTGCCTTGTTGAAGTCCTAACTGTTCGTTCAGACAGATCAGGCCGGTTCGTATCTTCTGCAAGTCTCCGTAGACTGCAATGACCGAGTCGGGCGCGTCATTGACGATAGAATTCAAACAGGTCTGGATATCTTCGCCATCGGCCTGAGCATGCTTGGCAAGCTCATGCACCAGTTGGGCGGCCTGAAAAACGCCAGCCAGGGCAATCACACGATCAGAAAATTCGTACTTCAATCTAGCCTCGAATTATGTAGAGAGAGAACGGGAGGTTTCGGTGGAGTCTATGATACCACCACCGAGGCATATATCCCCATCATAAAACACCACAGACTGGCCAGGAGTCACAGCCCATTGGGGCTGTTCAAATGCAACCTGGGCCATATCGCCGTCGATGCTCAAAATGGTACAGGGGTTGTCCGGCTGACGGTAACGCGTCTTGGCACTGCAAGGTTTGGGCAGTGAAGGCGGAGCATCCAGAGTCCAGTGCAGATCCTTGGCGATCAGTGTGCGACTGAAGAGCAGAGGATGATCACTACCCTGACCCACCAGCAGGATGTTGTGGGCGATGTCCTTACCCACAACAAACCAGGGGCGCTCATCGTAATCCTTCAGGCCACCGATTCCCAGACCCTTGCGCTGCCCCAGGGTGTAATACATCAGGCCCTGATGTTGGCCGATAACCACTCCATCCGCTGTACGCATCTCACCCGGCTGGGCAGGCAGGTAGCGGCTGAGGAATTCGCGAAAGTCACGCTCACCGATAAAACAGATTCCGGTGGAGTCTTTTTTATTTTGCGTTGCCAGCTCAAATTTCGCTGCCAGTTCCCGTACCTTGCTCTTTTCCATCTCACCCAGAGGAAAGAGGGAACGGGATAGCTGTGTTTGTCCCAGGGTATAGAGAAAATAGGTCTGGTCCTTGTTTTCATCCTTGCCCTTAAGAAGGTAGAACTGGCCATTACGTTCCTCGATACGTGCGTAATGACCCGTGGCGATCTTTTCCGCACCCTTGGACAGCGCGTAGTCGAGAAAGACCTTAAACTTTATCTCCTTGTTGCATAGGACGTCGGGATTAGGCGTACGGCCGGCCTTATATTCAGCCAGAAAGTAGCTAAACACATTGTCCCAATATTCACTGGCAAAATTAACTGCGTGTAGGGGGATGTCTAATTTGTCACTGACCGCGCGGGCATCCTTCAGATCCTCCGTGGCGGTGCAGATCTCATCGGTGTCATCTTCTTCCCAGTTTTTCATGAACATACCCTCCACTTCGTAGCCTTGTTCCTGTAACAGGGCTG
>JAOUJT010000370.1 GCA_029883105.1 Gammaproteobacteria bacterium | reverse complement strand
TTACAAAAACCTGACTATGTTCTCTAAACGTTAACAGAAGTTTCCCGATTGTGTCTTGCCATTTACCACGGTGATATAATCCCGTTAACAATATCTTACAAATTTACTCAAAACATGAAGATTTATCGAATTGTATATATCTAGAACTAACACCATCTAAGTTTAAGGGATCAAAGCCATTAACTACTATGTTAGAATCATTTCATGATCATCCCCCACACAGAACTCCCCCCAGAAACCCTACAAGCCCTGCTAGAAGAGATCGTCACCCGTGATGGGACTGATTATGGTGAAGAGGAGTTGACCACAGAACAGAAGGTAAACAGGGCCATGGCTCTGCTACAGAACAAAAAGATGTTTATCGTCTACAGCGAGTTGCACGAAACCTGCACCCTGCAGAGCAAGGAGACGTTTGGTTCAGACTAAATCTCGAACAAGTAACGAATTATCAGACTTATTATCCAAAGCAAGCATACCGCACTACTCATTCATAGATAGACACCATCACAATGAGACATACACCGGCTTCCCTGCTGATGTATCAGTCACTAGATCGAGAATATCTTAGGACTGGTGCAATTCCGCAAGCCGTTGCTGTAGCCTTTGCATCGCCGTGTTACTTTTTGGTTTTAGCCAATCGTAGCCAATAGCCCGCCAATCCTTATCCGTCGGTTCCATCGCCAATGCAGAGATAAAATCAACGGTGCTAACGAAATACTGTTTACGAAAAGGCAGTAACACACCACCATGTTGCGACTGAAACGATCGGGCCTCTTCATAGCTTAAGAACCAGTGATGGATAAAACCACCAAAACGCAGTGAAGCAAAGAACTCACTAAAATCCAAACGCTTCTCCTGCTGCAACTGCTGCTTTAGATCAAGCCAGGAATCATAACCGGCCTCCAATGCCACAACAGTCAGGGCATGTTTTCGCTGTACCTTGGCAGGGTCCGGAAGATTGGAACGCTGCAAAAGCTGCAATCGCGCCATTGCTGATGCCACGCGGGTAGTATCCGGGCCATTAAGATCTTTTAATAAAAGGGAGGCCGGCTTTTTGTAATAGTCGATGGATTGAGGATGGGATTGAGTAGTCACGCTACATCTCCTTTGTCGTTCTGCCTTCTCCCTACCAGAATGGCCACAAAAGAGTGTCATGTAGAATCTATCAATCGGGGTGAGCATGGCTCTTTTGTAGGGTCGGCATCCCGTAAACACCGATAACTGGAGTCTAGAGAAGCCGGCATCTGCCGTCAACTCAAGCCAGGTAACAATATCTGATGATAGCGAAAAATGAGCGCGTGAGGATCATATCCGCTGCTGAAGTAATATTGACGAAGCATGCCCGATACCAGAGAATGGATTCATCATCAGCTGTTATGTAGTCGGCTAAAACGTGTGGTTCACAGATAATAAACGACCTATCGAACACTACAATACCTTAACCCATGGTATTGCAACCCTGTTCGTCATTCCTGCCATCATTGTACTACTGGTGCTCGCCACCCAGATCGGTGATCCCTGGCGTACCGTCGGTGTCGCCATCTATGGTGTCTCGCTGTTACTGGTGTACCTGTTCTCCAGCCTCTACCACGGCAGCCACGGCGAGAACAAACGCACCTTCCAGCAACTGGACCACATGGCCATCTACCTGCTGATCGCCGGTACCTACACCCCCTTCACCCTGACTGTACTCAACGGCGTCTGGGGCTGGTCGCTGTTAGGCATCTTTTGGACCCTGGCGGTAATCGGCATCTTCATCGACAGCCGCTATGTCAGTGGCCCCAGAAATGTGCAACTGGCTATCTACCTGATTATGGGCTGGCTGATGATCGTCGCCTCACAGGTACTATACACAGCCATAAACGCTGGCGGTCTATTCTGGCTGATCATCGGCGGTGTCTTCTATACCGTAGGCGTCTACTTCTATCGCAAGGACGAAAAGAACCCCTACTACCACACCATCTGGCACCTGTTTGTTATCGTCGGTAGCGCTTGTCATTACTATGCGATTTATCATTACCTGTTATAACAAGCGCACAAACATAACCGTTAGTGATGGTTCAAGGTTCAAGGTTCAAGGTTCAAGGTTCAAGAAAAAATAAACGTTGGCAGTAGACACACTACAGCACAAATGACAATTGTCATTTTGTGCACGTATTGAAATAAACCTAGCAATGGTGTTTGATAGGCGTTAAGCAATAATAACGGTATCAGAGTAAACACCAATATGCTTATGGACAGCCAGCAAAGCCTCTATCTCACCTTATATAGCTCTGGTCATAGCAACGATCAACACG
>JAOUJT010000368.1 GCA_029883105.1 Gammaproteobacteria bacterium | reverse complement strand
CCTCGCCCTGATAGGAGATCATCGAGGCCACCAGTGACTGGTTATATATATTGTTGGATGAGCGAATACAGATGCGCCCCTTCCACTTGGGATCCGCCAGATCGGCGTAACTACTGAGCTCAGCAGGTTTCACCCGTGATTTAGAGTAGAAGATGGTACGGGCGCGGGTAGAGAGGCCATACCACTGACCGCTTGGCTCACGGTATTGTGAGGGGACGCTGTTGTTCAGGGCAGGAGAGCTGATGGTTTGAAATAGTCCAGCCTCCTGGGCGCGGTAGAGATTGCCCGCATCGGTGGTTAGCAACAGATCGGCCGGGGTATTTATGCCTTCATTTTTCAGACGGGCCAGCAGGGCATTGGCCTTGCCTGTGACCAGATTGACCTTGATACCAGTCTCCTGGGTAAAACGATCCAGCAAGGGTTTGATCAGTTTCTCTTTGCGTGCGGAGTAGAGGTTTACCTCTTCGGCGGCGTGGATGCTCTGAGCCATAGAGACAAAGCCCAAGGTGATGATGAACAGAGTGCGCATAAGGGACATCGCCGATACCTCGATAGTAAGAAAACTCACAAATTCAATGTTGTTGCAGATTAAAACGTAAACGGATTTTTTTGTCAAATGAAAATCATTACTATTTAGATTTAGACTAAGAAATGCCCGATAACACCCAATTTACAATTAGGTGGGGCAATAGCCATTGGCAGCCCAAGGGGAATAATCTACAATTCGCCCCGTTATTCTAATTTGTGGGAGAGAGCGGGCCAGAATAGATTCTGGAGCCGCCGCCGAAGGCGCAACACACCCGGAATCGCTCAGGCAAAAGGACCGCTAATTAGATGAAACTCTGGAGAGAGACCGTAACAACGGTCCACCGAAGGGGCTCAAGCTCTCAGGTTACAGGACAGAGGGGTGACAGGCAGTAGATCCGAGATCCGATCTTCTGCCTGTCACCCTTTTTTGTTTTGCAACCGGGATAATCGCGATGGCGACACCAGAGAAATTTATACCTGTCTTTGACCACTCCACGCGCCCCAATGTGTCGCGTATGCCGGAGTGGATCCGTCTCAATCTTGCCCCCGTTGATGATTCCCTGTTTCAGGGTACTGCTGCCCAGGTTCGTTCCAATACCCTGAATACCGTCTGTGAAGAGGCCCGATGCCCTAACCGTGGCGAATGCTGGAATCGCGGTACCGCCACCTTTATGTTGCTCGGTGAGACCTGTACCCGTGCCTGCGGTTTCTGCTCGGTAAAGACTGGCCGGCCTGAGTGGTTTGATGATGATGAGGCGCGTCGGGTGGCTGAAGCGACCATCAATATGGGGTTGGACTATGTGGTGCTGACCTCGGTCAATCGTGATGACATGGAGGACGGTGGTGCCGCGGTCTATGCCAACAGCCTGCGCGAACTGCGCCGTCGCAAGGCCAATATCGGCATCGAGTTCCTGACCCCCGACTTTTATCAAAAGCCCAATGCGGTAGAGACCATCTATCAGGCAGTGGAAGAGTTTCGCCATCCCGAGTCAAACACCGATCTGGTTTGGGGCCACAATGTCGAGACGGTACCCAGTCTGTATAAGACGGTACGCAAGGGTTCCAACTACCAGCGTTCTATGCAGCTACTGCAGCAGGCCGCCGCACTTGAGGGGGTAGAGGCCAAGTCGGCCATCATGCTGGGCCTGGGTGAGAGCCATGCCGAGGTGATCGCGGTGCTGGAGGATCTGCGCAGCGCCGGTGTACAGCGTGTGTCGCTGGGTCAGTACCTGCGTCCCACCCGTTTCCATCTGCCGGTGATGGCCTATGTCACGCCGGAAGAATTTACGCAGTATGAAGAGGAGGCCAGGGCCATGGGTTTTGACTGGGTCAAGGCCGGTCCACTGGTTCGCTCCTCCTATCATGCCGAAGAAGATCAATCCAAATAGGTAGCACAATGGCTAAGACACCTTTATACGACAAGCATGTGGAGATGGGCGGCAAGATGGTTGATTTTGCCGGTTGGGAGATGCCGATCAATTACGGCTCCCAGGTAGAGGAACATCACATCGTGCGTCAGGACGCTGGCATGTTCGATGTCTCGCATATGACCGTAGTGGACATGAAGGGCGGCAGGGTCGCCGACTTTCTGAAAAAGCTGCTGGCCAATAACGTCGACAAGATCGTTGGCAAGCCCGGCAAGGCCCTCTACTCCTGTATGCTCAATGAGCAGGGTGGGGTGATCGATGACCTGATTACCTATTATATGGATGACGGTTGGTTTCGTACCGTGGTAAATGCCGCCACCCGTGAGAAGGATATTGCCTGGAT
>JAOUJT010000102.1 GCA_029883105.1 Gammaproteobacteria bacterium | reverse complement strand
AGACACACATCTTGGCGCACATGGAATCGTAATAGGGGGGTATCTCGTAGCCGGTATATATGGCGCTGTCTGTACGCACTCCCGGACCACCAGGAGCGAAGTAACGGGTGACCTTGCCAAAGGAGGGGAGAAAGTCGTTTTGCGGGTCTTCGGCATTGATACGAAATTCAATGGCATACCCCCTGCGTTTGATGTCCTTTTGTTTAATGCTTAAGGGTTCATTGGCAGCAATGCGGATCTGCTCCTGGACGATATCAATGCCGGTGATCATTTCGCTAACCGGATGTTCGACCTGTAGGCGGGTATTCATTTCCATGAAATAGAAATCGTCATTCTCGTCGAGCAGAAACTCGACCGTACCGGCATTGGCATAACCGACCGCCAGGGCTGCCTGAACCGCCAGCTCACCCAGATGCTTACGCTGTTTTTCATTCAATTGGGGTGACGGGGCGATCTCCACCAGCTTCTGGTGGCGGCGCTGGATGGAACAGTCTCGCTCAAACAGATGCACCGCGTTGCCATGATGATCGGCAAGGATCTGAACCTCAATATGGCGAGGGTTATCGATACACTTTTCCAGGAATACCTCGGCGCTGCCGAAGGCCTTGGTGGCTTCGGAGATCACCCGATCATAGTTTTTGCTCAGTTCCTTTTCATTTTCACAACGGCGTATGCCACGCCCGCCACCGCCGGATGTGGCCTTCAGCATGATCGGATAACCGATGACCTTGGCTATCTTCTTGGCCTCGGTGACGTTCTTCAGGTTGCCTTCGCTACCAGGAGTGACCGGTATGCCGGCCTTAATCATAGCGCTACGGGCCTCGATCTTGTCCCCCATACTGCGTATGACATCGGAGGTGGGTCCGATGAAGCGGATACCACGACGGGCACAGATCTCTGCCAGTTCCGGATTTTCAGACAAAAAGCCATAACCGGGATGCAGAGCATCACAACCGGTCTCTACCGCCATATTCACCAAACGGTGAGCATTGAGATAACCGGCGATATTGTCTGGCCCCAAGCTATAGGCCTCATCGGCCTTTTTTACATGCAGGGCGTTACGGTCTGCCTCCGCATAGACGGCCACCGAGCGAATCCCCATTTCCGCACAGGCTCGGGCGATGCGTACAGCGATTTCGCCACGATTGGCGATAAGTATCTTGCTAAGCAAATATCCACCCTCAAATGCGTTAAACTACTCGTTTCCAGACTTCATTTGAGACCAGCCCCCTGTCAGTGTCAAGGTGAGGCGAAGGTCGCTGAACATGCGGGGAAAAATCTGGGATAATGCGATATATATCACCCTTTTACTTTGACAGAATGGCTCTCTGACTATATCATTGCGCGCTTATGTTAATGGAGCTACCCGCCAGCTTTGATCCGTATCGGGCCGCAACTGCGAACGAGGTGATAAAAAACCAGTTCGACAGCCAGGGTTTGGAGCGCCTTAAGCAGTCTGTTCTGAGTATCGGCGACGAGCCCTTACAAGTAGAATTGGAATTTTCTACCGATATTACTGGACGCAGCTATCTTAAAGGTAAGGTTGCTCTGCTGGTGGAACTGGAATGTCAGCGCTGTCTACAGGGCAAGCCTTATCCATTAACCGCCTACCTTGATCTGGTCTTGCTTCGACATGAAGGCCAGGTAGAGAAGTATGAAGGCGAGTCCGAGCCCGTAGTCATCGAGGATGACGGCCTGGATCTGAAGACGCTAATAGAAGATGAATTGATTTTGGCCCTGCCTATAATTGCCATGCATGATGAAGATTGTCAGCCTTGGCAAGCAGAGGCAGAGCCAGAGATATCGAAAGCCGAGGCTGAGCCAGAGCGCGAAAACCCTTTCGCAATGCTGGCCCAGCTGAAAAAAGATTAACTTGAATAAACGAAATACGCTTTAGGAGCAACAAGCCATGGCCGTACAAAAAAACCGTAAGACTCCATCCAAACGTGGCATGCGTCGCTCACACGATGCGCTCACAGGCCCGACTCTTTCTATCGATGCGACTTCAGGCGAAACTCACCTGCGTCACCATATTACGCCCGATGGATTTTATCGTGGTCGTAAAGTGACTGCCGGTAAGAACGACTAGGTCCGGATAGTTCAGTATTGATACTATTACGCCCTGGCTTGCCGGGGCGTAGTTTTGTATAAACCGGATAATGTAGAACCAAACAACTATGACAGACAGGGTCACGATTTCTATCGACGCAATGGGGGGGGATCATGGCCCACATATCACCGTACCCGCTGCCAAGACCATATTAAAACGTCATCCCAACATCGAGCTAATTCTGGTCGGTTTGGAAGACGTACTGAAGGCCGAATGTGAAAAAAATGGCCTCATCAATCATCCACGCCTGCGAATTCATCATGCCACACAAACGGTAGAGATGACGGATTCGCCTTCTAAGGTGCTACGCGGAAAAAAAGACTCCTCTATGCGAGTGGCCATTAATCTGGTTAAAGAGGGCGTAGCCAATGCCACAGTTAGTGCCGGCAACACCGGAGCACTAATGGCAACCTCCAGATTTGTACTCAAAACCTTGCCCGGCATAGATCGGCCTGCCATCTGTACCACCTTGCCAACGATTTCTGGCCACATCCATGTACTGGATCTGGGGGCGAATGTGGATTCCAGTGCGGAGAATCTATTGGAATTTGCCGTAATGGGCTCGGTATTGACCTCGGCAGTAGACAGTCTCGACAAGCCAAGCATAGGCCTGCTAAATGTAGGTGAAGAAGAGATCAAGGGTAATGAGGTAGTAAAAGAAGCTGCACTCAAGCTGGCTGCCAGTGGTTTGAATTACTACGGTTTCGTTGAGGGTGATGACATCTTTAAGGGCACAACGGATGTGGTGGTGTGTGACGGTTTTGTCGGTAATGTCATGCTCAAGACCACAGAAGGCGTGGCAAAGATGTTCAGCCATTATCTGAAGCAAGAATTTAAACGTAATATCTTTACCAAGCTGGCAGCACTCATAGCGATACCAGTTATGATGGCATTGAAAGCACGCATCGACCCGCGTGAATACAATGGTGCCAGTCTGGTGGGCCTGAACGGTATCGTCGTTAAGAGTCATGGCAATGCGGATGCACACTCCTTTGCCACGGCCATAGAAGAAGCCGTGATCGAAGTAGAGAAGAACGTACCCGAACGTATTAAACACGAATTGGAAACCCTGCTGGTGGAAGGACGTAGCGAGTGAAGTATTCAAAGATAGTCGGCACCGGTGGTTACCTGCCTGAAAAGGTTCTAACCAATGCTGATATGGAGAAGATCGTTGACACCACAGACGAGTGGATAACCTCCCGTACTGGTATCAAGGAGCGTCATATTGCAGCGGAAGGGGAGACCACTTGTGACCTGTCCGAACATGCCGCGAAAGCTGCCATAGAGATGGCAGGTATTCGCAATGATGAAATCGATTTGATCATCGTTGCCACCACGACACCTGACCGCATATTTCCCAGCACCGCAGCCTTGTTGCAGGACCGTCTTGGTATCGCGGGATGTGCTGCGTTTGATATTCAGGCGGTGTGTACCGGTTTTGTTTATGCCCTGGGTGTGGCTGACAAGTTCATGCGTGCTGGCGGTGTTCGAAATGCCCTGGTGGTGGGCGCAGAAACCCTCTCTCGTATCGTTGACTGGACGGATCGTAATACCTGTGTGCTGTTCGGTGACGGTGCCGGTGCGGTGGTGATCCAGGCAACGGACGAGCCCGGCATCCTCTCTACACACCTACATGCCGACGGCTCGTATAACGAGTTGCTTACCGTTAATAGCGGTGTCTCCACCAATTACAAGGCAGTATTGGACGGTGAGGCCTACATACAGATGAAGGGTAATGAGGTCTTTAA
Source organism: Gammaproteobacteria bacterium (assembly GCA_029883105.1). Taxonomy (GTDB): domain Bacteria; phylum Pseudomonadota; class Gammaproteobacteria; order Thiohalospirales; family Thiohalospiraceae; genus JABURT01. The sequence goes on along the minus strand of JAOUJT010000102.1, from coordinate 5,390 downwards.
GATGGCGGTCAATACTCTTGGGCGTATTGTTGATGAGACCCTGGAGCACAATCAGATGAAGAAGTCTGATGTGACCTGGCTGGTACCTCATCAGGCCAATACCCGCATCATTGAGGCCACCGCGAAGAAACTCAACATGTCTATGGATCATGTGGTCATGACCGTCGATAGACATGGTAATACCTCGGCCGCCTCTGTCCCACTGGCGCTGAATGAAGCCGTACGTGATGGCCGCATACAGCGTGGTGATACCCTGTTACTGGAGGCCTTTGGTGGTGGTTTCACCTGGGGCTCGGCGCTGATTAAGTACTAGTGATTAAATTATTTGTATATAAGGACGCCTAGATGAGTCTTGCTTTTGTATTTCCTGGTCAGGGATCCCAGTCTGTCGGCATGCTGGCCGAATTGGCTGAAAGCTTTCCCATTGTTAAACAGACCTATCAGGAAGCCTCAGATGTATTGGGCTATGACCTGTGGAAATTGATATCCGAAGGTCCGGTTGAAGAACTCAATCAAACCCACATTACCCAGCCTGCTTTATTGGCTGCAGGTATCGCAGTATGGCGTGTATGGCAGCAGAAGGGTGGTGCTCAACCCGTCGTTCTGGCTGGACACAGTCTGGGTGAATACACGGCGTTGGTTGCTGCGGGGGCTATTAGTTTTGTCGATGCCATTGCCCTGGTCGCCGAGCGCGGTAAATACATGCAAGAGGCGGTTCCTGCTGGAGAAGGTGGCATGGCTGCCATTCTTGGTCTGGACGATGATAAGGTTATTGCCGTTTGTGAACAGGCTGCCGACGGTGAAATTGTCTCTGCGGTGAATTTCAATTCACCCGGTCAGGTGGTCATTGCCGGGCAGGCCTCGGCCGTAGACCGTGCAATAGAGATTGCCAAGGAAGCCGGTGCCAAGCGTGCACTCAAGCTGGCAGTCAGCGCCCCGTCGCACTGCGCCCTGATGCAACCTGCCGCTAAACGTCTGGCGGAAAGATTGGCCAGCATAGAAATACAGCCTCCATCTATCCCGGTGATCAATAATGCCGACGTCTCCATGACCACCGATGCAGACGCCATTCGTGATGCGCTGGTACGACAGTTATACAGCCCGGTACGTTGGGTGGAAAGTGTGGAAAAGATGTCGTCGGATGGTGTCGACAGACTGATAGAGTGTGGCCCTGGTAAGGTTCTGGTAGGGTTGAACAAAAGAATTGTTAAGACCATGAGTGCTGCGGCTATCTTTGATATTGCCACTCTGGATGCGGCGCTGGCCGAATAAGCGAGGAGAGAAAATTATGACATTTTCCCTGGAGAATGAAGTGGCTCTGGTCACTGGTGCAAGCCGTGGTATCGGTAAGGCCTGTGCCTTGTCGTTGGGTAAGCAGGGTGCCACGGTTGTTGGCACTGCGACCAGTGAAAAAGGTGCTGAAGCTATTACTGCCTATTTGGGTGAAAACGGCATCAAGGGTAAGGGACTGGTTCTGAATGTCACCGATGGCGATTCCATAGAAAGCTGCATGACATCCATGGAAGAGGCGTTTGCAATGCCCTCCATACTGGTGAATAACGCCGGTATTACCCGCGACAATCTGCTTATGCGTATGAAGGATGAAGAGTGGGATGACATCATCACTACCAACCTCAGTTCTGTCTACCGCCTGTCCAAGGCCGTATTGCGCAGCATGATGAAGGCCCGTAAAGGACGTATAATCAGTATCACTTCCGTGGTCGGTGCCATGGGAAATGCCGGTCAAACCAACTATGCTGCAGCAAAGGCCGGCGTTATTGGCTTTACCAAGGCTCTGGCCCGTGAGGCAGGTCCTCGTGGCATCTCTGTCAATGCTGTCGCACCGGGCTTTATTGATACCGATATGACCAAAGGCTTGCCTGATGAACAGAAGCAGGCCCTGCTGACGCAGATACCTATGGGTCGTCTGGGCAACCCGGAAGAGATCGCTGCTGCGGTGACTTTCCTTGCTTCCGCCGAGGCCGCCTATGTGACAGGTACTACACTGCACGTCAATGGCGGAATGTATATGAGTTAAAATTCGTTCTAAATCATTGTTTTATGTGATTTAGTTCAAGCTTTTTGTAATTAGTGAATTTGGGCCAACATTACGCTGGCATCTGTAACGGCGATGCAATAAAATATGTCACGCTTAATATTTATCAGAAGGATTATCCATCATGAGTTCTATCGAAGACCGCGTTAAGAAGATTGTTGTTGAACAGTTGGGCGTGAAAGAAGAAGAAGTAACGAACACTGCCTCTTTCGTTGATGATCTCGGCGCCGACTCTCTGGACACTGTTGAGCTGGTTATGGCTCTGGAAGAGGAATTCGAAACTGAAATTCCTGATGAGCAGGCCGAAAAGATCGGTAATGTTCAGGCTGCTATTGATTATATCAATGCCAACCAGGGCTAAGTAACACAGCACAGCGATGGCCGCATTCCATACGTGTGTATGGATGCGGCCATTTTTATTGCAACAAAGGAAAGAGGGTTAAGGCGTGGCGAAAAGACGCGTAGTGATTACCGGTCTTGGTATGGTGTCTCCGGTTGGATTGTCGGTGAAAGAGTCGTGGGAGAACATCCTTGCGGGTAAGAGCGGCATCGCCCCCATCACCCATTTCGATGTAACAGAGTTTGCTACTCGTTTCGGTGGCTCGATCAAAGGTTTTGACGTCACTAACTACATGTCGAAAAAAGACGCCCGTAAGATGGATACCTTTATCCACTACGGTATCGCTGCGGCGAAAGAGGCCATAGAAGATTCTGGTCTTGAGGTTACCGATGAGAATGCTGAGCGCATTGGTGTCTCCATCGGAGCAGGCATTGGTGGTCTTGGTGGCATAGAGGCGGGCCATGACGCCTACCTCAAGGGTGGCCCGCGTAAGATCTCTCCCTTTTTCGTACCCAGTAATATTATCAACATGATCTCAGGCAATCTCTCCATCATGTATGGCATGAAGGGGCCGAATATCGCTATCGCGACGGCCTGTGCAACAGCCACCCACAGTATTGGTGATGCGGCACGTTATATAGAATACGGTGATGCCGATGTGATGGTGGCCGGTGGCGCGGAGATGGCAACCTCTCGTACTGGTTTGGCGGGTTTCGCTGCGGCACGGGCTCTGTCTTCGCGTAATGATGATCCCGAAGCGGCCAGTCGTCCCTGGGACAAGGACCGTGATGGTTTTGTTCTTAGTGATGGTGCTGGTGTGGTTGTGTTGGAAGAGTACGAATTTGCCAAGGCACGTGGTGCCAGGATCTACGCCGAAGTTGTGGGTTACGGTATGAGCGGTGACGCCTACCATATGACCTCTCCGTCAGTAGGTGGTGAAGGCGCTGCCCGTTGCATGAAGGCAGCGTTGGGCAATGCTGGTATCAATGTGGATGAAGTGAACTACGTTAATGCCCACGGTACCTCAACCGCTGCGGGTGATATGGCTGAGACCATGGCTGCCAAATCTGTATTTGGTGATCATGCCTACAATCTGTGCATGAGTTCTACCAAATCCATGACCGGACACCTGCTGGGTGCGGCTGGTGGTATCGAGGCCATCTTTACCAGTCTGGCCATTCGTGATCAGGTTGCGCCTCCTACCATCAACCTGGACAACCCGGATGAGGGCTGTGATTTAAACTATGCGGCCCACACTGCACAGGAGATGAAGATCGATGTGGCGATCTCTAACTCCTTTGGCTTTGGTGGCACCAACGCTACCCTGGTATTGAAGAAAATATAAAAACTGTTTGCCTGGTGATGCCGTTGTCTTGCACTGACGCGCATCACAGGTTAACCCAAGCTACGGTGTAATCCTGCCATTGCACTATTTAAATCTGCCCTCAAGCAATGTTGATCTTTTAGCGCTACATCAACGTAATCCGCAACGCTATCCATACCTGTTGGAAAGTGTCGCCAACGGCGGTGTACTGGCCCGTTACAACATTCTGTTCGCCTTTCCCCAACATACCCTGGTATTGCGCAATCATGAATTGCGTTATCAAGACCAGCTCATGTCTGATCGATCATTTCTTGTGGCGCTGGATCAACTGTGGCGAGAAGAAAAATCTGCTGTGCACAGCCCGAAAATAGATAAATTGCCCTTTCAAGGTGGATGGTTTCTCTATTTAGGCTATGAGTTGGCGGCAGAAGTGGAGCCTTCTCTGCATTTACCTGAGGCACAGGATGGGCTACCCACAGCCTTCGCCACTCGTGTGCCCGCCGCGATTATCGAGGACAAGCACAACAAACAAACTTACCTCGTTTCTGAAGATAAAACTCTGCTTGCCAGGATGGAACAGGATTACCTGCATGCCATAGACTCCTCGGCAATAGATAGTACGGGCATCTCTATCCAACTGCAGGAAGAGGAGGCATCTAGACATTACCAGGTCGTGGAGCAAGCCAAGCAATATATCCTTGATGGGGATATCTTTCAGGCCAATCTGTCGCGTTTGTGGCGGGGAGAGCTAGAGTCAAAGCTCTGTGCCTCGGCGTTATATAACAGTCTGCGTCTGCACAATCCTTCCCCCTTTGCAGGGTTGCTAGAGTTTGAAGGGGTTGCGGTGATCAGTTCATCACCAGAGCGACTGGTAGAGGTTAGGGGAAAACAGGTTCAAACTCGGCCCATAGCAGGAACCCGACCGCGACATAGCAATGAAGAGGATAAGTGTGTAACCGAAGAGTTGCTAAGGCATCCCAAGGAGAGAGCCGAACACATAATGCTTATCGATCTGGAGCGTAATGATCTAGGCCGCATCTCCGTACCCGGCAGTGTACAAGTGGATGAATTAATGGTGCTGGAAACCTACTCTCACGTTCATCATATTGTTTCCAATGTGAAAGGTGAGCTACGTGATGGCGTCACCCCTGGAGAGGTAATCGCCGCGGTATTTCCCGGCGGTACCATCACCGGCTGTCCAAAGGTTCGCTGTATGCAGATCATTGCGGAACTGGAAACGGAGGGCAGAGGGGCGTACACAGGCTCTATGGGTTACCTGAATCATAATGGTGACATGGATCTTAATATTCTTATACGCACCCTGGTAAAGAAGGATGAATCGATACGCCTGCGCGCCGGTGGCGGGATCGTCATAGATTCCGATCCAGAGTCAGAGCTGAAAGAGACACGCGCCAAGGCCCGAGGTCTGCTACGCGCTTTAGGTATAGAGCTATGAATAGAATACTTGTCAATGGCCAGCCTGCTGAACAGCTATCGGCCTATGATCGTGCTGTACAGTATGGTGATGGCCTGTTTGAAACCATTGCGATGTATGCGGGTGAACCACAGCATTGGCAACAGCATATGCATCGTCTGAACGAGGGTTGTCAACGTCTGCATATTCCGGCTCCGGATTCAGACTCACTGAGACAACAAGCATTGTCGTTGTC
>JAOUJT010000101.1 GCA_029883105.1 Gammaproteobacteria bacterium | reverse complement strand
AGTCTACAGGGGGTCGCCGCTGCGCAAGCCGCCGGTATTCAGGTGTTGATTACCGATCATCATCTGGCTGGTGCAGAGCTGCCGTCGGCTGAGGCCATCGTCAATCCCAACCAGCCCGGTGATAGCTTTGCCAGTAAGTCGCTGGCCGGGGTCGGGGTGATCTTTTATCTTATGTTGGCCCTGCGCAGCCATTTGCGCGACACCGCCTGGTTTGCGCGACAGGACATCAATGAGCCTAATCTGGCTAGCTTACTGGATTTGGTGGCACTGGGTACGGTGGCCGATGTGGTAGGACTGGATGCGAATAATCGTATCCTCGTCTCACAGGGTCTGGCACGTATGCGACAGGGGCACTGTTGTGAGGGGATTAAGGCCTTATGCCAGGTCTCTGCACGCGAGCGTCAACGTCTCAGCACTGGCGATCTGGCTTTTGCCCTCGCGCCCCGTCTCAATGCCGCTGGTCGCATGGAGGATATGTCGCTGGGTATCGAATGTCTGCTCACCGAGGACGCAGATACGGCCCTGGTCATAGCGCAACAGTTAAACGATCTGAATCTGCAACGACGTGAGGTGGAGGGGCAGATGCAGGAGGAGGCCATGCTCATCCTCGATCACCTAGAGGTGGATGGTGACCACCTGCCTGCGGCCATATGTCTCTATGATCCGGATTGGCATCAGGGCGTAATCGGCATTCTGGCCTCACGCATCAAGGAGCGTTTTTATCGCCCGGTGATCATCTTTGCCGATGCCGGTGATGGTCAGCTCAAAGGCTCGGCCCGTTCTATCCCCGGACTGCATATACGCGATGCCCTCGATGCGGTGGCGAGTGCCCAGCCTGGACTGATCACCCGCTTCGGTGGTCATGCCATGGCCGCAGGCCTGAGTTTGGAGGCGGATTGCCTGGAGGATTTTGCATCGGCCCTGCAGTCACAGGTCGCCGCACGCTTACGTCCTGAGGATCTACAGGCGGATCTATATAGTGATGGTGAACTGGCGGAAGAGGAGCTGGACTTGAGACTGGCACAGACCCTGCGCTATGCCTCACCCTGGGGGCAGGGCTTTCCCGCCCCCAGCTTCCATGGTGAGTTTGAGCTGATCTCGCGGCGCATCGTTGCGGGCAAACATTTGAAACTACAGCTGTGTTTTCGGGGCGGGCAACAATTATTTGAGGCGATTGCCTTCAATGTCACAGACGAAGAGTGGCCGCCTTCGGTATCATCGGTGCGCGCGGTCTATGGGCTGGATGAAAATGTCTACGCCGGGCGGCACAGTCTACAGTTAATGATTGAGTATATACAGCCACTAGCTTAGCGCGTTTTGATGACTGTCCTGTGACCGCACATTCATCTATTCGATCACAAAGGGGATACTATGACACTGTTAAATATGCTGTCTCAGCTGGGTTTGGCAACGATACTGGGAGCTTTGGCCCTGTTGTTGATCCTGTTTTGTCTGTTCATGGTGTTACGCCTCAAGCGCCAGATACCTGGTGGTATTATCGGTAAACGCTGGAACACCCTGACTGCATTGGTCGTGCTGTTTGTGGTGGGATATACCTCGGTATTTTTTCTGCAGGAGCTGCCAGCCGAACAACTTCTGCTCATCATTACCTCGGTATACCTGTTTGGTGCCATCTATGTGTGGTTGACCATCCGTATGGTCTACAGCATTATTCGTGAACTCACAGAATAAGAGACAGGCCAGGTAAGCATGATGATCTATAGCAAGAGTGAAAAGGGACAGTTGGAGATCGATACCCGTAGCTATGGTCTGAGTCCGGTTTTACGGCATGTCCTGATCCTGGTGGACGGCAAGTCTTCCATAGAGGAGCTATCCAGCAAGATGATGCAGGATGTAAACGAAAGCCTGACACATCTGCTTGAGGCTGGATTCATCCGGCCTAGCGAAGTGGGTAGCGGTAGCCATGTGGCTGGATTGAAGCAGGAACTTATTGCCACCGCAGAAGCGTTATTGGGCAAACACGCCGAGCGTGTGGTTCAGAAGATAGACTCTGCACCGAATGATTTGCCCGGGATGAAGGCGGCGGTGGATGACTGCCAGAAATTTGTTCGTCTCTTCATCGATGAAAAGCAGGCCGCAAGCCTGTTCGATAAATGCCATTCGGTATTCCAGAAATACGCATAATTTCAGTCCCATACATGGAAACAGATGCCACGGCTGTAGTATCATTGCGGCTTTGTTTTATATGGCTATTTGTATGTTGGAACTCAATCCTGTTTATAGCAAAATCTCCGATATGCAGGGGCGTATTCTCTCCCTGAGGGGGTTCCTTTGACTTCGATACCAAGCAAGAGCGTCTGGTAGAGGTTCTACGCGAGCTGGAAGACCCTGCGGTGTGGAATAAGCCGGAACGTGCCCAGGAACTGGGGCGTGAGCGCGCGGCACTGGAAGCAGTGGTCGAGGTGATCAAAAATCTCGATGATGCACTGGCACAGAGCAAAGAGTTGTTGGACATGGCGGCCGAGGAGTCCGATGAGGATACGGTGGCGGTGGTGGAAGAGGATCTGGCGCAACAGGCCACGGAACTGGAAAAGCTGGAATTTCGGCGCATGTTTTCCGGTGAGATGGATGCCAATAATGCCTTCCTCGACGTACAGTCCGGTTCCGGCGGCACCGAGGCCCAGGATTGGGCCAATATGTTGTTACGTATGTATCTGCGCTGGGGTGAACGCCGGGGCTTCAAGACTGAAATCATCGAACTTTCTGACGGTGAAGTGGCCGGTATCAAGAGTGCCACCATTCGCTTTGAGGGTGACTATGCCTATGGCTGGCTACGTACCGAGACCGGTGTGCACCGTTTGGTACGGAAGTCGCCGTTCGATTCCGGTAGCCGCCGCCACACCTCGTTTGCCTCGGTTTTTGTTTCCCCCGAGATCGATGAGAGCGTAGAGATTGACATCAATCCAGCGGATCTGCGCATCGACACCTACCGTGCATCAGGTGCAGGTGGACAGCACGTTAACCGTACCGACTCGGCCGTGCGCATCACCCATCTGCCCACCAACTCTGTGGTACAGTGCCAGAGCGAACGCTCCCAACATCAGAACAAGGCCCATGCGATGAATATGTTGCGTGCCAAGCTGTATGAGTTGGAGATGCAAAAGCGTAATAGCGAAAAGCAGGTGCTGGAAGATTCCAAATCGGATATCGGCTGGGGCAGTCAGATCCGTTCCTATGTGCTGGACCAGTCCCGCATCAAGGACTTACGTACCAATGTCGAAACCGGCAATACCCAGGCGGTGTTGGACGGCGATCTGGATCCATTTATCGAGGCCAGTCTGAAGAGCGGCCTGTAATAAGGGTACTTCTAACCATACGAATGTTTAGAGACACTCTACAAACACAAAGAAAATGACGGAAATTATGAGCGAGCAGAACAGTAACGAACCGACGGTAGATGAGAACGAGCTGATTGCACAGCGACGTGCCAAGCTGGCTGTATTGCGCGAGGAGGGCTCTCCCTTCCCCAATGACTTTCGTCGCAATGTCGTAGCCGGCGAGATCCTTGCCGAATATGCAGAAAAGAGCAAAGAAGAGCTGGAAGCCAATCCGGTTCGGGTTGCGGTTGCCGGTCGTATCATGACCCGTCGTATTATGGGTAAGGCCAGCTTCTGTCATATTCAGGATATGTCTGCGCGTATTCAGTTATACGTTAGCCGTGATGATCTGCCGGAAAATTTCTATAACAGTCAGTTCAAAAAATGGGATTTGGGTGACATCATCGGTGCCGAAGGTAGGATATTTCGCACCAATAGCGGTGAGCTATCGATCCATGTGGACAGCATCCGTCTGCTCACCAAGTCACTACGTCCCTTACCGGACAAGTTTCACGGCCTGACGGATCAGGAGCAACGTTATCGTCAGCGCTATCTGGATCTGATCGTGAATGAGGAGTCACGCAAGACCTTCCGTCTACGTACCCAGATTATCAGCTACATCCGTAGCTTCCTTGAAGAAAAGGCCTTCATGGAGGTGGAGACACCGATGATGCAGGTGATCCCAGGCGGCGCAACGGCGCGCCCCTTCTCTACCTTCCACAATGCCCTGAGCATGGATCTGTTTTTGCGTATTGCACCGGAGTTGTATCTCAAGCGTCTGGTGGTCGGAGGTTTTGAACGGGTATTTGAGATCAACCGTAACTTTCGTAATGAAGGCCTGTCTACCCGCCACAATCCAGAGTTCACCATGCTGGAGTTCTATCAGGCCTATGCAGATTATAAGGACCTGATGGACCTGACCGAAGAGATGCTGCGCGGTATCGCGGAGACGGTTCTGGGTAGCACCACGGTTCACTATCAGGGTGATGAATATCATTTCGGTAAACCGTTCACGCGTATGTCGGTAAAGGACTCTATCCTTCACTACAATCCTGAACTCACAGAAGTGCAACTGGATGATGCCGATGAAGCGAGAAAGATAGCGACGGATTTAGGAATTCCATTAAAAGACGGTTACGGCTTGGGCAAGGTGCAGATCGAGATCTTCGAAAAGACCGTTGAACATCGTTTAATGGAGCCGACCTTCATTACCGCATATCCTACCGAGGTGTCACCACTGGCGCGTCGAAATGATATTGATCCCTTCGTTACCGATCGCTTTGAATTCTTTGTTGGTGGCCGAGAGATAGCCAATGGCTTTTCCGAGTTGAATGATGCAGAGGATCAGGCTGAACGTTTCGCTCAACAGGTTGCGGAGAAGGATGCGGGGGATGATGAGGCGATGCATTTCGATGAAGATTATATCACCGCATTGGAACACGGCATGCCACCCACTGCAGGTGAGGGTATCGGCATCGACCGTCTGGTGATGTTGTTTACCGATTCACCGTCTATACGGGATGTTCTGCTATTCCCGCACATGCGTCCCAAGTCCGCAAGCTAAGCGCATCGTAAGTGATTGAATAAAGCGGGCCTTCGGGCTCGTTTTTTATTTTGTTGTAGTTGGATATTTCTGTATGAACTGTAAGAAATTATCAGCGCTTAGAGGCCTGGAAAAATAATAGCCCTGACAGATATCCGCGCCCAGTTCTCGCATAATATCTGCCTGCTCTACCGTTTCAATGCCTTCCACTATCACTTTCTTACCAATGCTATGCGCAAGCTCGATGATCATTTTAACAATCGCCGACGCATCATGATCCTCTGGCATATCGATGATAAAAGAACGGTCGATCTTGAGTACCTCTGCCGGGAAGGCACGTAAATAACTCAAGGATGAATAACCAGTACCAAAATCGTCGATGGAAAGGCTAAAACCAAGATCGTGGAGTCTGTTTAATATGGCGATGGAGTTTTCCATATCATGGATGAGAAGATTTTCTGTCACTTCCAATTCCACATGATGCGGAGAAAGATTCGCCATCTGCGTCGCATGTTGAACGGATTCAACAAATGTTTCATTGCTAAACTGGTGCGCTGAGACATTAATGGCGATGCGCTCCAGTGTGGTGTTTAATTTTTTCCACTGTCCGAATTGCTTGCAGGCAGACTGTATAACCCAACTTCCGATCTGGTCGATCTGTCCTGTATCCTCCGCGATGCTGATAAATTTTTCTGGAGAGACCATGTGCTCGTGACCAGGGCGTTGCCAGCGGATGAGTACTTCACAGCCGATTACAGTATTGGTCTTTATTTCGATAAGAGGTTGATAGTGGAGGATGAATTCCTCTTTCTCTATGGCTGTGTGCAGTGCATTCTCCAATTCGATACGTTCGACGGCCTCGGTATTCATATCCTGAGTAAAGAATGCATAGGTGTTGCGGCCCATATCCTTGGCCCGGTACATGGCGGTATCGGCTTTTTTCAGTATCTCATCGCCGTCACTCCCATCCGTGGGATAGATAGCGATGCCTACGCTGGCACCGATAAAGTTGGTTTGCCCATGTATGATAAACGGCTCGGCCATGGCATCAATAAGATTTTTTGCGATCACGCCAGCATCGCTGGGATTACTGATGTTAGATAGAATAATGGTAAATTCATCACCACCGATACGCGCAATGGTATCCGTGTCTCTTAGTACATTTTTGAGTCGTTTTCCTGCCTGCTGTAAGAGGACATCTCCCGCGGAATGGCCCAATGAGTCATTGATGTTCTTGAATCGATCTAAATCGAGAAACAATATGGCAACGTTCTGTTCTTCTCTTTTGGCATGAATGATCTCGCGGGAAAATCTGTCCTTTAATAGCTGTCTATTGGGCAAGCCCGTGAGGTTATCATAGTGTGCTTGTTGATATAGTTGCTCCTCTTTGTCCGATGAGGCAAGGGCAACAGAGATCCGATCAGAGAGTGCCAGACATTGGGACTCATCCTCCGCTGCCAGTGTTTCATTATTACCGTACAGTCCGACATTTATAGACCCGTATAGTTTATTTTTATAGACAATAGGAAGTACAAAAAAACCTTTAATATTCGCATCTATAAGTGGGTGTAATGTTTCGAACATGTCATCACCCTGATGCGAGAGCTTCCCTTGCTTGTTGGAGAGCAAAAAAACAATACTTTCTCTGCTGAGAATAAAATGCTTTAGTGAATCACTGTTTAAGCTATGTTTGGCATTCATGTATAGGATCGAATCCCCGGTGCCACTATCTTTCAATATAGAGATGCTAACATTGGCTTTTTCGATGTTTGCGGAAAGATATTGAATAACAATCTCAATAATGTGCCCTGGTGCAGGTGCGCTGAGTATTAGGCGATCAAGTTTGGATAGGGTTTCCAGTGCCAGGAATTGTTTGCCCAGTGCCGTAGACATATCATTGAAGGAATCCGCGAGTTCCTCAAATTCATCGTTACTCTTTATATCTACAGGAGTATTGAATTGTTTGTCAGCCAGCTGACGGGTACCAGCAATAAGCTTGTCCAATGGATTAAGTATTTTGAAAATGTGGCGTAGGCTGATAAATGTCGCGATCAGTATGGCCGCAAGTATGCTCAGTGGGAAAATCAACTGAAAGGTTCTTATCGGGGAGAATATATCTTGCTTAGATTGTCCAGCGACTATGCTCAAGTTTGACGACATGTATTGATGTTTTAGGTAGAGAATCCAGCTGGCACCAAAATAGGTGTTGTCATCGGTTTGCCAGACAATAGGATTGGTTTTTTCACGCAGGCTATTGCTGATCGTGTTTTGCGTCTGCTGCGTCATGATATCTGCGCAATACATAGATATGACATGATTAAAAAACACACAGTACTGATAGTTGTATGAGAGGCTGTCTCTAGGCCCCCAAAGATAGACTGGCTTGATTTTTCCGAGGATAAAGCCTTTATCGTAGTGATTTTTGTCCACCAGTCTGGATAGGTAAACGGAACCAAAATTGTTTTCGTTGGCTAGTACGGTTATCAGTGGTTTACCTTCCTTCAGGTGATTGCTCTCTTCAGCAGTAAAACTTAGACCAATTATTTCATTGCCAAGCAGGGTTATGCTTGCATCATTCTTATAGATAACCAGTGTATCAAAGTGCTTTTTTAGATACTCGAAATTGGCATTGTTGCTTAAGTCATCAGTTTGAAGTTTTTGAGCTAAATCGTGAGTGATCTGATCGAGGTAGTTGAGTCTTTCAAGAATGGTTGTGCCATAGGACTTTGCCACAGCCCGGGTTTGTGTTTGACTGCTATCCAGTAGCAGTTTACTGACGTGCGTATACGATATGGCGGCAGTGATCAACAATGGTATCAGGGCCGATAATATGAATAACAAGGTTAGCCGACGACCAACCTTGCTGTTCAGATAGCTCTTAGAGACTTCTATCATCTCTGCTGCCTAGTAGTCACTGGCGAGTCCTATAAACTCGCCGTCCCGGGCCCGTATCACATCGTCACGTGATGTTCTGAAAGTTATACTGGACACGGATTCACCATCGATACCCTTACTATATAGGTCATAAAAGGTGTTGAGGGGCTTTTCGTTCGCGTCTCTTCTGATATCGGTGCCAGCAGTGTTAACCTGGCCGATGAGATTTGGGATGCGGGCATAGACGTAGTTATTACCCCAGGGGTCCTGCCTGTCCTGCTGTTTAACGTCACTGAGTGAGCCGGGCCAATTGCCTGTGGCCAGCTTATAGCGATCAATCAGTGCAGCGATTTCAACGATCTCTTGTTTAGTGGTGTTGATATAAGCGGTATCACGGTAGGAGCTGTAGCCGGTAATACCCAGCCCAGTCAAGGTGGCGAGTATGGCGACCACTATGAGTAATTCGATTAATGTCACCCCGAGAATCTTGTAGATGGGGGCAGGAAGTCCGTTTATGTCCATTCGTATGCTCGTAGCAAGCTTTTGTGATTATTGACTAGTCTGTAACATCTTGTTTAATCGTTGTTTTTATTATCGTGTCCATAATACTATCATCATATAGTGATTCTGATACACCGAATATACTGATATCGGTAGGTGGTGAGGGATTCTTAAGTCAGCGCGGGGGAATTTTAGTCGGGAATGGCCTGGCCTGCCGCGTCATCATGGCAGGCCATAGCTTGGTGCAGACCTTATTTGCGACGCTTACGCACGGCCTCCGCCAGTTCAATGATCAAGCTCTCACTAATCTCCCAGTCCATACAGGCGTCGGTGATGCTTTGGCCGTATTTCAGGGCTTCACCCGGCACAACATTCTGACGCCCGCCTAGCAGATGACTCTCCAGCATGATACCGAAGATGCGCTCCTCACCATGGACGATTTGTTGGGCAATATCACGGGTGACCGCTGGCTGCATATTGTGATCCTTGCCGCTGTTGGCATGGCTACAATCCACCATCAACTTGTCACCTAGACCGGCCGCTTTTAATTGCAGGCAGGCGGTGTTTATGCTGCTGGCATCATAGTTGGGCTGCTTGCCGCCGCGCAGAATGATATGACAATCCTCATTTCCTGTGGTGGAGAAGATGGCAGACTTTCCTTCCTTGGTTAGGGAAAGAAAGTGATGTGGCTGCGATGCAGAGCCAATGGCATCTATGGCGATATTCAGGTTGCCATCGGTGCCATTCTTGAAGCCTACTGGGCAGGAGAGACCGGAGGCCAGCTCGCGGTGGACCTGACTTTCGGTGGTGCGGGCACCGATGGCACCCCAGCTGATCAAATCGGCAATGTATTGCGGGCTGATCAGATCCAGAAACTCGGTGGCAGCGGGGATGCCCATATCGGCCAGGTCCGTCAGCAGGTGGCGAGCCAGTCGTAGGCCCTTGTTGATCTGGAAACTGCCATCCAGATCCGGGTCGTTGATCAGACCTTTCCAGCCTACGGTGGTACGTG
>JAOUJT010000367.1 GCA_029883105.1 Gammaproteobacteria bacterium | reverse complement strand
TTATTATCCGTTGTCTGTTCTGATTATGCATAAATTTTAATATTAATGCAGGGTCGAGTGCGCCAAATAAATCGTTATCACACCGAGTGAAATCAGCGTGATTTGCTGCAGACTCACTCGCACCTCGGTACGACGATGCAAGCTTGGGATCAAGTCGGCAACCGCAATATAAATAAAGCTCGCGGCGGCAATTGCCAGCACATATGGCACGGCTCCCTGCGCATCTTGTAAACCATAGTAGGCTGCAACACCACCGATCACTGTGGTTAGACTGGCGAGGACGTTAAAAATCAGAGCCTTCATACGACTATAACCACTGTGCAGCAAGATGGAGAAATCACCCAGCTCCTGCGGGATCTCGTGAGTCGCTACCGCGACACTGGTCACAACACCCAGATGGAAATCGGTAAGAAATGCCGCCGCGATCAGCACACCATCAACCATATTGTGCATGCCATCACCGATCAGGATCATCATGCTACGCGCTTTGTCTTCACCATGACCATGTGCCTGTTCTTCACCATGTACTTCACAGTCATGGGAATGGCAATGACGCCAGAGCACCATTTTTTCCAGCACAAAGAATCCAAGAATCCCGAGCAATACTGTAAAGGTGACATCATGTACATCACCAACACCCGGATAGTTAATGGCATGTGGTAACAAGGCCAGAAAGGCTGCTGAAAGCAAAGCACCAATGGCGAAACTCACCATATGAGGCAATAGGCGTTGCTGTTGTTTATCCGGAATGAGCAGGAACATTGAAGCAGCCAATACGCTCAGCACTCCGCCGACAAGACAAAACAGGATAATCCAGATCAATAAGCTCATGAGGTTTTCTTTATATAGATGAGTAAACTAAGCGCGCATCATACCCGAATCATTCGCACTGGCCTATTCAGACAACCAAATCAAACTGGCCATACGGCCCGTAGTCGGTTCGCGACGGAAAGAGAAAAAGCTCCCCTCTTCATTGTAGGTACACCACTCTCCCCCATATATCGCATCAACGCCTATGCGCTGCAGAGCCTGCCTTGCCAGTTGGTAAATATCCGCCATCCAGTGTTCCGGGCGATTAGCGACAAAAGCCCGCTCGGCGTCAGCATCAATATTGATAAAGCTATCGCGAACATCATTACCCACCTCAAAGGCCTGTGGGCCAATGGCCGGACCTAGCCAGACCATCAGCTCATCAGGCTGGCAGTCTAGTTGCTGGCAAAGTCGCTTTGCCGTGGCCTCAATGATGCCTCCTGCCAGACCGCGCCAGCCGGCATGGGCCGCGGCGACGCCACGGCCGTTACGGTCACAGATTAACACCGGCAGGCAATCGGCCGTCATAACGGTACACACGGCACCAGTTTCTGTAGTGATACTCGCATCGGCGGTGTTATTAAGCCCACGGGCTTCAATCACATCGATACCATGCACCTGCTCCAGCCAGACGGGTTCTGTCGGGAGCTGCAAAGCCTCTCTCAACTGCCGACGATTTTGCTGTACCGCCTGTTCCTCATCACCGACATGGCTGGCGAGATTGAAAGCTCTATAAGGTGGGAGACTGACTCCTCCCTGACGAGTCGTCGAGGCAGCATGCACATTGGCTGGCGCTGGCCAGTCCGGATAGATAAAGACAGGTTCAGTCATCCAGATGCTCGACACGGTCATCGTCCAGCACCTCAAGCAGATGCTGCATATCGGTTGGCAAGGGTGCAACCCACTCAACCGGTTCTCCGGTCTTCGGATGGTCAAAACCCAGCTGTGCGGCATGCAGGGCCTGACGGTTGAAGCGTCGAAGCGTCTCGGCAAAGACCTCGCTAGTCTGTTTAGGTAGACGCAAACGCCCCCCATAGACAGGGTCGCCGACAATCGGGAAACGAATATGCTCCATATGCACGCGGATCTGATGGGTTCGCCCGGTTTCCAGTTTTACCCGGATATGCGTGTGGGCACGAAAACGTTCCAGCACCCTATAATGGGTGATTGCCTCTTTACCACCACGCACGACGACAGCCATCTTGGTTCGGTGTGATGGATGACGTCCCATTTCCGTCTCGATAGTGCCTCCGGCGGTCATGACACCGAACACCACGGCCTCATATTCACGTTTCACCGTTCTCGCCTGTAGCTGCTTGGTCAGGGAGTTATGTGCAGGCAGGGTTTTAGCAACGACCAGCAGGCCGCTGGTGTCTTTATCCAGACGGTGGATGATGCCGGCACGCGGAATCCCCTCCAGACTCGGATCATGATGTAAAAGGGCATTCACGAGTGTGCCCGAATAGTTGCCCACTCCCGGGTGCACGACCATGCCCGCCGGTTTATTGAT
>JAOUJT010000366.1 GCA_029883105.1 Gammaproteobacteria bacterium | reverse complement strand
AAGGTACGTTGATTATTAAGGCCGGTAAGGGAATCCTCTCGCGACAAAGCCTCCAACTGACGAGTACGTATGGCAACCTGCTCTTCAAGGCTTTCTGCATAGGTCTCCAGCTCTTCCTTCGCCGATGAGACTTCCGTGACCAAGGAAGAGATATAGGTATCAAACACCATCTGTATATCAAACATAATCAGTTTGTTCATTGCGTCTTTAATGACCCGTCGCAATACCGTTTCGTCATCACCATCCCCTTGTAATGAGTCGTCGACCTCCTCATTAAGAATTTTATGTAACAACCATACGGCTGATATATATAGTTTCGGCGAGACCCCTATACGCTTGTGTACCTTACCTATACGCAGCCGTTTATTGACATAGTCGGCATCATAATAGCCGGCAAACAGTTCCAGAATATAGCGACGCATGGCGCCCTTAAGACGCAACAAGGTTTCCTTATCGCCAATAACCAGGGATATCTCGTTGTTTTCTAACTGCTTGGCATAAAATCGCTCGACGATACTATCGATACGCCCCTCGACCACAGGCAGATGTGAGCGTAGTATTTCTGATTCTTTTCCACTTATATGCAGCAATTCTTTGCGTTTTTGTATCTCACGCTCGGTAATCTGTAACTGCTCGGCCAATGTCTTTTCAACTTCATTCATTCTCTGCAGTCCTGTGCTCTATACATGTTTTATATTACATAAAAATTTAAGTCTGTTACGTGAAAATCGTAAACTTATTGTCAATCTTGGCATTGCCAAGCACCGTCACTCAGACATCAGCTCGCACAAGATCGCTTCCAGACTCTCTAACATCTGTTCAATTTCTTCAATATGCACATTTAGTGACGGCATAAATATCAATACGTGTTCACGCGGGGCATTCAGAAGCAAACCTTTCTTCAATGCCCGATGTACAATTAACGGCGCTGACAAATTCTCTGTTTCCATAGCCAGCAGTAATTCCATGCCAATCCACGTCCCGGTCGTACCCAGAGGGCACATATCCATGCACAAAAAAAGGCCACAGGTTGGATAATCTGTGGCCTTGTCGGTGATACGTTTATCTAAGATTAAACGCTATCGCACCATTACCCTAAAGGGCACATGTCCATACACAGAACTGCCTCGTTCTGCGAGTCGCAGATCGTGCTTTCGGCGTCGCAAGGTATGCATGGACATGTGTCTTTTAAGGTATGTATTCATGCTCTTACTATTTATCAAAGCCAACAAAAGATCAACAACTAATCCAGTGCGTCGATCCATAAATTAATACGTTCACTCTCAGCGAGAATGATCTGCTCATCCTGGTAGATACTGCTGATCATGATTCCACCCTGGGCCATTGCCATAAGATGTATGGCAAGCAGCTTGGCCATGGAACCCTTGCCCATCGCCAGGAATTGTTTTTCACTCCAGCTTAATAACAGATCAAACAGACTGCGTGATAGCTGACGTTTTTCTTCATCATTCTTCACCAACTCAACATTAAGACTGCCTACAGGACAACCGTAACGACTACTGGCAACGGAATTATCCTGCATCAGTCTCACGATCAGCCGCAGACGATCCTTGGGTTCAGTATGCTCTGCTTCCCATTCCGAGATTAGCTGGCTCAGCCATGACTTGCGCATACCGATAACAGCGCCAAGCAACTCATCCTTACTCTTGAAATAGTAGTAGAAGTTTCCCTTCGGCACGCCCGAGGCCATGGCAACATCACTGAAAGAGGTGTTGTTATAGCCACGTTGATAAAACAGATCTGCAGCGGCCTGTAATATCTTTACCCTGTTTTGTTCACCTTTCACTGGCATAAGATACCCTTCATCACGCCATAGATTATGTTAGGTATTATATGTCACATTTATGTCTTTGTGTCCGCTTAAATATTGCTTCAGATCATGCAAAGGCAGATGATCACCGATATCGTTACCGAAATAGGCGATCTCAATATGGCCTTTTTCATTGATCAAAAAGTCCGCAGGCATGCGATTCAATTCATTATCCATACGACCAGGCATATTTCCCTGCAGGCAGGTGCGGACTAAGTCCGGCAGGCGGATAATAAAGGCCTTAGTGAATCCCCACCATGAGGTCTCCACCCCATAGAGCTGATAAAGATCACGCTGTTCATCGGCGATAATGATAAAGGGTGTTTCTTCCTTGCCTGCATATTTTTTCACCTGCTCAGCACTAGACTGGAATACCGCTACCATCTCCAGTCCCTGACGGCGAAACCGCTCTGCCTGCTGACCCAGAGTATGGATACGTAAATTGCAAAATGGACATGAAGCATAACGATAAAATGACAATAACAATTTCTTTCCCTG
>JAOUJT010000100.1 GCA_029883105.1 Gammaproteobacteria bacterium | reverse complement strand
ATTGACACAAACACCACGCTCTGCCGCCAAGGCATTGGACTTGTCTACGCCAGCCTGAGAATAGTCTACGCTGGTAACTTCACAAGCATGTTGCGCCAACCAGACCCCGTTACGGCCTTCGCCATCGGCAATGGCCAGCGCCTTACACCCGGCCGGGATGCGATCAACACAACTGGCGAGGAAGGCATTAGGCTCAGTACCGTAAGCAAAGTCCTGTTCGGAGTATCGTTCCTGCCAAAAATCTTTCATTCCTAAGTACTCTCTTTTTAATGTTGTTGTTTATTCCTGATCCTGTTCCATCTTTTTCAAGCGAGTCTCAATACGCTCCAGTCTGCGCTGAATATCTCTTAATAGTTCCTGACTCTCTTCTTCCTCCTTTTCTCCACTGCGCCGGATCAAAAAAGCCGACACGTTTGCGGTAAGCAAGGAAAACACTACGATTCCGAGAATGATCAACATGGAGGCAAAAAACTTGCCCGGCCCACTCACCGGAACCACATCACCATAACCAACGGTGGTGATCGATACCAGAGCCCACCAGATCCCCTGCCATGGCGTTTCCACAGCAGGGTCGATGCCGGACATAAGTATGCCGGAGACCACTACCATAAAGAGGGCAAAGGCCAACAGATTACCCAGATTATTCTGTTGCAGTATCTCGGTCATGGTACGGGATATACGCAACAACAAACCAATCACCAGCAACAGTCGAAGGCTACGCAGTACCGCAATCACCGGCGTATATCCCCAAACGATGAATATACCGGTGAGGATGATGGCTATATTCATCCAGTTATGCAGCAGATAACGCCCTTTGTTCTGTACCGTCAGAAGCATGATCAGGGATTCGATCACAAAGGCGCACCAGATGAACCAGTCTCCCAGCTTGGCCACCCGGATATCGATCAATCCCACCTCTTCAAGGTACCATTGCACCGGAATCCAGAAGGCCACCAGCAACATCGGCCATTCCAGTCGTTCGCCCCAACGTCGGGCGGTTTCGGTTTCATGCGGGGAAACACCGGCCAGGCCGGTAAGCTGATTTAAACGCTGACGGTTAAGTTTCATTTTCATCCTGCCGATCTAGAGTGGTCGGCGTTTAGCCAGACGCGGCAAGGTACCATTCAGGCCCATGGCATAGCGGATGATATTATTCTTTAGTGGTGACAGGGCATTGGTCAGAGTCAGGCCAATATTACGCATCCAGCGTAGCGGCAAGTTGTCATTACTGAACAGCCGTTTGAAACCATCCATGCTGGCGAGCATGGTGAGGTTGTCCGCCTTGCGCCAGCGCTCATAACGTCGTAGTACGGCGTAACTGCCGAAGTCTTCTCTGCCCAGTACCGCATCCTGGATCACCTGCACCAGGGTGGCGGCATCCGCCAGCCCCAGATTCACCCCTTGTCCCGCCAGAGGGTGAATGGTATGCGCCGCATCCCCCACCAGCGCCAGACGCGGGCGTACGTATTGTTCTGCATGCTGTAATTTCAAAGGGAAGGCACCACGTTGGCCTACTCTGATAACCTGACCCAGTCGCCCATCCAGGGCCTGGCTTAACTGCTGACAGAACTCGCCATCCCCCATCGCCGTCAGTGTCTCAGCCTGCTCAGGTGAGGTAGACCAGACTATAGAGCTGGAGCCATCATCCAGCGGCAGAAAGGCCACCGGCCCTGTGGGCATAAAACGCTGCCAGGCGGTCTCCTGATGGGGCTTTTCCGTCTTCACCGTACACACTACGGCAGTCTGATCATAGGCCCAACCCTTCACCTCGATGCCAGCCTGTTCACGCACCCAGGAACGGCCACCGTCAGCACCCACCAGCAGGCTAGCAAACAACGAATCACCATCGGCAGTAGTTACCGTCACTCCATCATCGCCCCATTCAACACCGGCCAGCGACAGCGGACAGAGATAATCGATATTAGAGAATTGTTGCAGACATTCCACCAGTGCCGCCTGTATCACGCTGTTCTCGATGATATGCCCCAGGTCCGGTTCACCCAGCTCGGCGGCATCAAAATGAATCACGCCAGATCCGGTCGCATCCCATACATGCATGTCGCGATAGGGAGAGATCCGGCGTTTCTTCATCCCTTGCCAGGCACCGATGTTTTCAAAGATTCTTTGCGAGGCGCGGGTAATGGCACTGACGCGGATGTCGTACTCGGCGGGCGGCCAGTTCAAATCCGGCTCACGTGCCTCGATCACCGCAACGGACAGCTTACTGTCGCCCAGGCCACAGGCCAGGGCGGCACCCACCATGCCACCACCAACGATCAACACATCGTAGTGCGTGTCACTCATAGCGGCAGTCCTCTCGCCAGGCGTGTCTGTTTTCCATTCAGCCCCATGGCCTGGCGGGTGAGTATGCGTTTCATAAAAGGGATGGCATCCAGCGCCAGCAATGCGACATTACGTACAAGGGCTGCGGGGGTAAAATCGGTGGAGAAGCTGCGCACCAGACCATCTGTCATCAACAGCGTCCTGACGGTATCCTTACGTCGCCATTGGCGATACTCATTCAAAACACTCATCTGACCGAAATCTTCACCACGACGATGGGCATCCACCACCACCTGCGCCAGTGCCGAGACATCTCGCAGGCCTAGATTAAAGCCCTGTCCCGCCACCGGGTGCAACATGTGAGCGGCATTGCCGATCACCGCCAGACGTGGACGGATGGCCTCACGTACCTGCATCAGCTTAAGGGGGTAGGCTGAACGTTTGCCCACCTGTTCGATCGCACCCAGGCGATGGCCAAATCTTTCCTGTAATGCCCGGGCAAAGGTCGTATCGTCCCAGCCCATGATGGTATCTACCTCGGCATTGTCGGCGGTCCATACCAGGGAACATCTGCTCTGATTCATATTGGGGGTCATCGGTAGCATCGCCAGCGGACCGGTATTAGTGAAACGCTCATAGGCGACTCCCTGATGCGGCCTTTGGGTGGTGACATTGGCAATGATGGCGGTCTGACCGTAATCGGCTTGCACGGTCCCGATACCCTGCCACTGACGTACCAGCGACTGGCCGCCATCTGCGGCCACAACCAAACGGCTGCGGATATCCAACTGCTTGTCACCCTTCTGGGCCAGAAGGCGTACCCGTTTGTCACTGATATCCATGGATTGCAGCGTCACCGGACAGAGCAGATCCACATCCTCCATCTGCTCGAAACCTTGTGCAAACACATGTCCCATAACTCGGCTCTCAACCACATAACCCAAGGCCGAAACCGCTTCGTCATGGGCTGACATTCTTGCGCTGCCCATGTGACCCTTATCGGAAACATGGATCGCATCAATGGCACAGACCCCGGCCTGATCAATCTGCTGCCAAATCCCCATACTGTCGAGGATGCGACTAGAGCCGTAGGATAAGGCAATACTGCGATCGTCATAGCTGGGTTGCTGTTGCGATTGCAACTCAAAAGCCTCCAGCACCGCCACCTTTAGGCCATGACCTGAGAGGGCGGCAGCCAGACTGGCTCCCACCAGACCGCCACCGATGATGCTTACGTCATACTTAAGCTGCGTTGCCATGCGCCATTATCGCCTCAATCTCATCTGCCTCTTTGGGCACGTCGCGGGACATGACCTCGTGACCGTCTCGGGTCACCAGTACGTCATCCTCAATACGGATGCCAATGCCCCACCATTTGGCATCAATCCCGTCACTATCAGAGGGAATGTAGATCCCCGGTTCCACCGTCAACACCATACCCGGCTCCAGAACTCGCCAGGCCTCACCCACCTTGTATTCACCCACATCATGCACATCCATGCCTAACCAATGGCCGGTACGATGCATATAAAAACGTTTATAGGCCTCTTCTTCCATCAGCTGGGTCAAGTCACCGTTCAATATGCCCAGTTCAATCATACCTGCAGTCATCACCTCAACTGCCGCTTCGTGTGGCTGATTCCAGTGGTTGCCAGGCTTGACCTGTTCGATAGCAGCGTACTGTGATTTCAGAACCAGATCATAAAGGGCGCGCTGTTCGGGGCTGTATTTGCCGTTGACCGGGAAGGTACGGGTGATGTCGGCAGCGTAGTAGCCATACTCACCACCCGCATCGATCAACACCAGATCGCCATCTTTGAGGGCGGCGTTGTTTTCTATGTAGTGCAGGATACAGCCGTTCTCACCACCACCAACAATGGTGGAATAGGCCGGATGGCGACAGCCTCCATGGACGAACTCGTACAGCAATTCGCCTTCCAGTTGATACTCCTTCATCCCCGGCTTACAGGCCTGCATGGCTCGCACATGGGCCTTTGCCGACACCTGTGCAGCATGGCGCATATTTTTCACTTCCGCAGCACTCTTGTAGAGGCGCATGTCATGCAATAGATGATCGAGGGCAACGAATTCACCCGGGGTGTGGATGCCGGAACGTACCTGTTCACGCAGACCGTTGATCCAGGTGATAAGGCGGGTATCGAACTCCTTATCCCTGCCCATGATGCAGTAGACCTTTTCGCGATTTTCCAACAGTCCGGGCAGGATGTCATCGATGTCGGTGATAGGGAAGGAGTCGTCGGCGGCATAGGCCTCTACTGCCCCATCCTGTCCCGCCATGGGGCCATTCCAGATCTCGTTTTGCTTATCGCGTTCACGACAGAAGAGGATATATTCCCCATGATCACGGCCCGGGATCAATACCATCACCGCCTCGGGCTCGGCAAAGCCGGTGAGGTAGAAGAAATCACTATCCTGGCGATAGGGGTACTCCACATCGCGGTTACGCACACGCATATGAGCGGCTGGCAGGATGGCAATACTGCCCGTCCCCATCATCGCCATCAACTGAGTGCGGCGTCTTTGAAATTCTTTTTTATCCATCTTCTTTTTCTAATGTAATGTTGGTTGTTCGGGTAGTGGTGCCGCCTGGGTAGGGTGCATCAGTTCGTTCATCAGCAGTATTCCGGTACGCAGATACTCCACCAGCTCCATGTAGGCCTCTTCATTGGCTTCTTCATCGTCTTCCAACTCGTAGCTATTGACCTGAGCCATGTCCACCATGTCCTCAGCAAACTCTGCAGCCTCATCGGGCAGTTTGGAATAGTCCTTCACTCCGCCATGGGCCAGGCCCATCAAAAATCCCTGTATCCAGGCGCTGAGCATATCCAGTTTGTCATCCATGTTATCGCTGTCGTCCGCGAGCATAGGATTAAATGCACAACTACTGTCAGCAAGCTGCGCCTGAGTGCTGCCCAGAAACTGCAGCATCTGCTTCATCGCCTCCTGTGCCAGCAGATTACCTGTATCCAGTGAGGGAGCCAGGGCCTGTTGTACCTCAGCGGCACTAACAGTATCGTTAGCGATCAACAAGCCAACCAATACACCCTGACACTCTGAGGCATCCATTTCCACGTTCAGTTTAGCCAGTGTCTGTTCTATCTCTTCTCTGTTCATCAGACCTACTCTATCGTGCCCTGTTTACGAAATACAGTGGGCAAAAAATCGTATCGGGCAAGTAAAGCCGTACCGGTCGCATTGACCCGATAGATCAGCCGCTTTATATTGCCATCTATAAGTTACTCACAATTAACCACGGATTATACCAGAGCAGCGCCAGCTCACCGTAGTTTGGCCAAAAAATACCATGCAAGATGATGAATTAAAGGCACTAGAGGCCAAGGTGGAACAGCTGATTCAGGCGATGGGACAGTTGCAAAGTGAAAATTCCAACCTTCGTACCCAACAAACACAACTCATGAGCGAGCGCTCGGAACTGTTGCAAAAGACAGAACTGGCACGCACTCGTGTAGAAACCATGATCACCCGACTTAAGGCCCTGGAGCAGGAATAATATGTCCGAAGAGGCAAAACCCGTCAGCTTTAATATTCTCGACAAGCAATACCAGGTTGCCTGTAAACCTTCCGAACAGGAACAATTACTGGCGACGGTGCATTATCTGGACATGAAGATGCGAGAGATCCGTGACACCGGCAAGGTGGTCGGGGCGGAACGTATCGCCGTAATGGCCGCGCTGAATGTCACCCATGATCTACTGCAACATCAACAACATGGCCGCGCCGATGAGGCAGCGAGCAACCGTATACGCAGCATGCAGCAGCGCCTGGACAGCGTCCTTTCCAGCTTGAGCAATCCTGCTACGTAGTATCCTAGGGCAGTAACACCCATTGTATGTTAAAACAAGGCTACTTCTTTGCTTCCACAGGGGCTAAAATGCTCCTTATCCCCTGCGGTGTCCGCCAGCTCCCGCGTAACCCTTGAGCCTTAATAAATACTACCGGGGTGCAAGGTTATGATGGTGTGCAAGTCCACCCTGAAGTGGAAAGCCTAAGCCATAGCTGAGTGTCCCACCTGAACCTTAGGTTCAGGGTCCAAGGGTGCAGCGGCACAGGCGGGGGTGTCTATTAAAAGACGTATACAGGCTGTGGTACACTGCCCACATGGATCGTAAGCAACTACGCCAACAACTTCGTCAACAACGTCGCGCCTTAAGCCCTCAGCGGCGACGCCTATTTGCCCGACAGCTGGCAGAAAAACTCTCTTGCCACACGCTATTTCATAATGCCCAGCGCATCGCGGTATATCTGCCCAATGATGGCGAGATGGATATGCAGCCCCTAATCAAACGCGCCCGAGCACGTGGCAAGCAATGTTATTTACCGGTGATCAGCCAGATGAGCCACAACCGCTTGTGGTTTGCCCCCTATGAAAATGGACAAAAACTCAGCCCAAATATCTATGACATACCGGAACCAGCCAACGGAAAATGGCAAGGTCGCTCACCCGTAGGCCTGGATCTGATCCTGATGCCGCTGGTGGGGTTTGATGAGAGAGGAAATCGTCTAGGTATGGGCGGAGGCTATTATGATCGCACTCTGGCCTACCTCAATCGCAGACAGCACTGGCACCGACCAGTGTTATTGGGCATTGCCTATGAGTTTCAAAAGGTCGAGAGCCTGAAAGCGGAGAGCTGGGATATACCACTGCATGGGGTCATTACCGAGTCCAACATCTATCTGCGGAAATGCCCCCGTATAAAGGAATAAAATCCTTCAACGTGTTACTTGTTCGCGACCTGGGTTACTGGGCTTTGGGCTTGCTTATCGCGAATATAATCCTGAGCGAAACCGGTCGCCAGTACGCCAAAGCCAATAACTAAAACCAGTACCCACATCAGATCGGGTTTACGTGTACGTGTTCTCATTGCTTACTCCTTTTCCCATTCGATATTGTTATTGTCGTGTTAGACCTACATCGGCCACTTCGCCTGCATCCTTAAGCATCTTTTATCCATTTTTATAGGCGGATTGCCAGATTACCTATAAGGTCACACTTTCGCCAAGCGGCAATTGGAAAAAGTGTGCGTCAATGCACACTCTGTGACGAATCAGTCAATGCTGCAACATTAATGTAACAAGAGCTACATTAGGAAAGAACAATAAAGCATTGGCGAATTAACTCAGAACCGGACGTGTTTGGCAGAGGGCATCTGCAACAGATGCCACAACAAGGCCAACACAGAGTTGACGTGCGCAAATACTCGGTACACAACGTGATGTGCGATCAGATTGAAAAAGGAGACCTGCTATTCTGCTATCACACCTACTGTGACGAACCGGGTATCGTCGGCATCATGTCGGTGATGAGAGAGTCCTAGTCTGACCATACCACCCATGATCCTAAATCCAAATATTTCGATACCAACAGCAGCCCCGAAAATCCACGTTGGTATATGGTCGACATTCAGTATAAATGCCACCTAACCATCAGCCTGAAAGAATTCATCCAGTATGCATTGGAATTAGAAGATTATAGCCTGCTCAAAACTAGCAGCAGTCTGTCCATTATGCCGGGCTCAGCGGCACAACGGGATAGTTATTGGAATTTGAGTGAAGAAAACTAACGAACGATGAAATTAGGCAGTTTTGGCCACTAGATCAAGAAAATCCTGTAAAGGCATCGGTCTGTGCACGTGGAAGCCCTGCACCATATCGCAGCCCAGGATCTCCAGAAGATCCTGTATCTCCTGATTTTTTACCCCTTCAGCGGTAACCTTACGACCCATATTATGTGCCATATCGATAGTAGTACGAACGATAATGGCATCGTTCTCCCCTTCCAGCATGTTACCGACAAAAGACTTGTCGATCTTAATCTCACTAATGGGCAGCTGTTTGAGATAAGCCATAGAAGAGTATCCAGTACCGAAGTCATCAATAGATATCTGTATCCCCAACTCATGCATCCTTTCCAGCACTTGGCTCGCACGCTGCATATCTTCCATCAGCGAACTTTCGGTAATCTCTAAAATTAACTGTTGGGGAGGGATACCACTTTCATGCAAATACAGACCGACAACATCAGGAAAGGTCTCATCCATCAGATTTTTTGGTGAAAGATTGATAGACAGTTCAAGGCCCTTTAAATGCTGCAACAAATGTTTAAACTCATGTAAAGCCGTATGCAAAACCCAACGACTCAATGAGTTAATCATTCCAGTCTGCTCTGCAATCTCAATAAACTCCGTGGGCTCCAAAAATCCATGCTCTGGATGGTGCCAACGAATCAAAGCTTCCACGCCTTGTATCGTTCCTGTTTTTAATTCCAGCTTGGGTTGATAATAGAGCTGTAACTGATTGTTCTTAACTGCATCCCGCAGCTCTGCCGCCATGTTCAGGCGACGCACAGAATGCTCATCAATAGCACTATCATATATGCTGTAATTGGATGCCGTTCTTTTTGACAGATACATCGCTACATCGGCCTTCTTAAACAGATCATCACAATTTCGACCATCTTGCGGGAAACGTGACAAACCGATGCTCAGACGTACATCCAGCGAGTGCTCATCAAGATGGTAATTTCGCTCCACCGTATCGTTGATCTTATTGATCACCTTAATGGCACCCTGAATATTGGTGGCCGGCAACACAATAGCAAACTCATCCCCACCCAAGCGGGCAACGATATCCGTCTCACGCACACAGGCCTTAAGCCTGGGCGCAATACGACGCAATAACTCATCACCATAGTGGTGACCAATGGTGTCGTTGATCTCTTTAAAACGGTCCAGATCCATCACCAGGATCATCACCTCGGTCTGTTCCTGTTCTGCCGTCGACAACACCCTGGATAGGTTTTCATATAGATAGGCACGATTACCCAGTTCAGTCAGCTCATCATGCAAGGCACGATGACGTTCCCGTGCGGAAATATTGATCGCGCCGCGTATGGTGTCCAGACTCATACGCATGACCATAATGACAAACATACTACCGGCAAACAGTAGTGAGGAGAGAAAGATTTGTATGGGGGTAACTGCGGGAACAATAAACAGTGTACGGACAAAGATCACATAACCAACAATAAACATCAGAATAAGGATCGACAAG
>JAOUJT010000099.1 GCA_029883105.1 Gammaproteobacteria bacterium | reverse complement strand
CAAATACTTCGAGCGTTATCCTGCACATAGTCAGCAGCAATATCGACAACGGGGTGAGGAATTTTTACTGCTACTGGAGAAACAGTTAGCGAAAGGTCTGTATCTGTTTGGTGATAAACCCGGTTTTGCTGATATGGCCATCTTTCCTTTCATCCGTCAGTTCGCCCATGTGGATACAAACTGGTTTTATGCCAGTGACTATCATGCCTTGCAGGCATGGCTGTCTCGACTGCTGGAATGGCCCTTGTTTCGCACGATTATGCACAAGCATCACCGCTGGCAAACGGGGGATGAGCCGATCTATCTATAAGGGCTAAGCCATGGCACGGGCATAGGGATTCTCCTTAAACCATTCTGTAAGAAACTTCATCACCGTTGAAATCTGTTGGTCGTATTGCTTGTCATTGTGACACAGCAAGCAAGATTACAGTTCAGGGAATGGTATTCATTACAGTATTTGTTTCAGTTTAGGCCATTTGTCCGTCAGTCTCGCATGGGTGCGACGATACCGGCATCCCTATGGGGCAGATTGATCTATGATTCTGAGAGACGATATGCGGTTTCAATTATTGGCATCACTCGATTTAGAGTCTACTCTTGGCCTATTATCAAACTGTGCAGTACGGTAGCCATGCCAATAAATCATTCTCACTCAAATATTGTCACCCTTCTATTGAGCCTTATCTTTGTCACATTGATTTATCTGTTATTCAATCCCTTCTCAAAACCTGAACAACTAGAACGACTGCATTACGTGGGAGAGTCTGCCGGTAGAATGATGGACAG
This sequence comes from Gammaproteobacteria bacterium, assembly GCA_029883105.1. Classification (GTDB taxonomy): domain Bacteria; phylum Pseudomonadota; class Gammaproteobacteria; order Thiohalospirales; family Thiohalospiraceae; genus JABURT01. The sequence goes on along the minus strand of JAOUJT010000099.1, from coordinate 8,640 downwards.
GCATTTGGATTTTTATGCAGGTTATGAGCAAGTGGGAGAAATAGAGCGTTACCTGCATCGATTTTTATTTGGCGTTCAGACTGAGGTAGAAACGCAGAGTCTAAAAAATTATGAAGAGGTGTTGGCGTTTTTTAAACGGCGGCCTGAGCAAGCTACATCATGGTCCATACTGAATACCCAATCTCGTTTGCTGGTCGTATTGGCTGAGACCGGGCGGATAGAAAGTTTGCGTAAAAATCTGGCTGAATTCAATGATAGCCCGGAAGCAGAAATGGTGGCAGAGGCAATACGCTATGCCTATCTGCAGGAGAGCAATGAAGAAAATCTGCCAGAGATTATGTATGGGGCAAGGATGATGCCCTTAGGCTGGGCCGCAGATAGATTATGGATACGTATCGCTGAGCGTCACGGAGACAATGTCGCTTTACAGTATCAACTAGAACGTCATCTAAGTAATGGCATAAAACAGCGACAGCAAGTGCTAACGGTAAGTGTACTGGTTTTAATTATTCTCTTGTTGGGAATGTTTGTGCTCTGGCGATACAAGGAGGTATTCACATCAACTCTGTGGGTCCATCAGCCCATGCACTGGTCGCTTGCAGAGGGCTATGCCATTGCGATACGTGCAGCAGTGGCAGGAATGCTGATTATGTTGCTGTTGCATCTCTGGTCAACACAATATTTTAAACCGGGCGTGTTGGCTTTATGGAGTACCTTGTTTGCCTCTCTGCCAATGGTCTACCTGATACGTCGTCATCTTAAGCAGAGACCGGCTGTAAGTATGGGCCAGGTGTTTGGTCTAAGCCTGTACGGTGTGGGCTGGAAACGTTTTGTTATTATCTGCCTGGGTTTCCTGACAGTAGACTGGTTAGGTAGCATGCTCATAAGCTGGCTGAGTTGGATGATCGGCATTAGCAGCCACTGGTCCGAATCGATCAATGAACGTCTGGTGTTTGGCCCCAGCATGACGATGTGGTTGGGAATGATTAATCTGGTGATCTTTGCCGCCGTATTCGAAGAGCTGGGGTTCCGTGGTTTGGTGTATGGCACGATGCGTAGTCGTTTGAATGCGCGTTGGGCCATTGTGATCAGTGCGCTGCTGTTCAGTTCTCTTCATCTCTATTCATTGGCGGGATTTTTGTCCGTGTTGTGGAGCGGTGTGGTACTGGCGTATATGTATGAGCGCTATCGTAGCTTGTTACCGGGCATGGTGGTACACGGTATCGGAAATCTGTTCAGTTATGGTACGGTGCTGTTGTTTTATACCTGAATTAATCGCTTAATTTTTCCTCGTTTATTTTGCATCAATCTTTGTTCTATCTTGCGGCACATGGGCTGAATACAAGCTATGCTTTTCTTAGCTTGGGAGGATGGGCATGGGCGGGATAAAACATATCTTGAATTGGGCAATAAGCATTATTGTCAGCATGTTGATCTATGGGCACTATGTTCAAGCTGCCGATAATCCCGTGGTCGTATTAACGATAGGTGATGCCATCGGCCCGGCGACGGATGATTACATCGAACGTGGTCTGGAGGTCGCTGCTTTGCGCCATGCCGAACTGGTAGTGATCCGTATGGACACCCCCGGTGGTCTGGACAGTTCCATGCGCAAGATCATCAAAAATATCACCAGTTCTGCCGTGCCGGTAGTCACCTACGTGGCCCCCACCGGTGCCCGTGCCGCCAGTGCCGGCACCTTCATCCTCTATGCCAGTCATATTGCCGCCATGGCCCCCGGCACCAATCTTGGTGCGGCGACACCGGTACAGATCGGCGGTTTGCCTATGCCCACACCAGAGCCAGGTAAAGACGAGAAGAAAAAGGACAAGGCACCTGCGGAATCGGGGGACGCGAGTAAACGCAAGGCGGTGAATGATGCAGTGGCCTATATCCGCGGTCTGGCACAACTACGTGGCCGTAATCAGCAGTGGGCGGAGAAGGCGGTACGCGAGGCGGCCAGCCTGCCGGCCAATGATGCCCTGAAGGCCAATGTGATCGACCTGATGGCAGACAGTATCGCCGCTCTGATGCAAAAGCTGGACGGACGTAGTGTCGTGGTGCATGGTCACAAGCGGATACTAAAGACCAGCGGGGCAGCGTTGGACTACATTGAGGCCGACTGGCGTACCCGCCTGCTAAGTGTACTGACCAACCCCAATGTGGCTTATATCCTCATGCTAATAGGTATCTATGGACTGATCCTGGAATTCTCCAATCCCGGTGCACTGGTGCCGGGTACATTGGGGGCCATCTGTCTGTTACTGGCACTGTTTGCCTTTCAGATGCTGCCTATCAGTTATGCCGGTATAGGGCTGATCCTACTGGGGATAGCGCTGATGGTGGGGGAGGCCTTTGAGCCCAGCTTTGGCATGTTGGGGATCGGCGGGGTGATCGCCTTTGTCTTCGGTTCCATCATCCTTATGGATACCGAGGCACCGGGCTTTGGCATTGAGTTATCGGTGATCATTACCTTTGCTCTGGTTAGTGCTTTGATCTTTGTGGTGGTGGTCGGTATGGCCATCAAGGCACGCCGTCGCCCGGTCGTGAGTGGTATGGAAGAGTTGCTCGGTGCCGAAGCGGTGGTGTTGGATGGGTTTGAACAACAGGGGCGTGTCACCCTGCACAGCGAGTCCTGGCAGGCGATTAGCAGTACTCCCCTGCACAAGGGGCAAAGGGTAAGGGTAACGGGAATGGAGGGATTAACCCTGGAGGTGACACCTCTGTCATCGCCAGAGCTACAGACTCAGGAGTAGAGAGATGACTGCCTACACACTTTATATAGTTATAACATTTGCGGTACTGTTCTTTGCCAGTGCCATAAAGATCCTGCGTGAGTATGAACGCGGAGTGATATTTTTACTCGGGCGCTTCTGGCGGGTAAAGGGGCCGGGTTTCATTATCGTTATTCCTCTGATCCAGCAAATGGTCAGGGTGGATCTGCGTACCATCGTCATGGATGTACCCAGCCAGGATGTGATCTCGCGTGACAATGTCTCGGTGCATGTGAATGCAGTGGTCTATTTTCGTGTTATCGAACCGGACAAGTCGATCATCCAGGTGGAGAATTATTACGAGGCCACCAGTCAGTTGGCACAGACCACCCTGCGTTCGGTATTGGGGCAACATGAACTGGATGAGATGTTGGCTGAGCGTGAACGTCTGAATGCCGATATTCAGTCCAGCCTTGATCAACAGACCGATGCCTGGGGCATTAAGGTGATCAATGTGGAGATCAAACATGTGGATCTGGATGAGAGCATGATACGCGCCATTGCCAAGCAGGCGGAGGCAGAACGTACACGACGTGCCAAGGTGATCCATGCCGAGGGTGAGATGCAGGCAGCTGTGAAGTTATTAGAGGCGGCGAAGATCCTGTCACAGCAGTCACAGGCTCTGCAACTCCGTTATCTGCAAACCTTGACTGAGATAGCCAATGAGCGATCCAATACCATCGTCTTTCCCCTGCCGATGGATTTGATCGACAACTTGATGAATAGAGATAAATAGACATACATTTATGATCAAAAAGAAGGATTATTCACAGTCGGGATTATTTCAAATTCATAAATTAAGTGAGCTGTAGACGGCATTTGCTGCCTTTATTCATCTCGATTTATCTTTTTCATCATAGCCACCTCTCAACCATGACAGATAGGTTACTGATGTATACTGCTTAATTGAATGAGACGCTTTGCATTATGTATTTAGAACCAGTACAGAGTTGCAAAATATCTGGTTTGGGCGATAAATAGTACAATTTATTTGGCTTTTGCAACAAAAGTCACGTTGGCTTTTGTGCTCAAGATAGTAGAATACTCTAATATTATAAAAACAATTGCATGGTCATACTTCTCTGTCCACAGCTGGTACGAGTAGCAATAGAACAGGAATTGGCCACACTAAGAGTATTAATGAGGTGTATTGTGATAAAGGTAAAAAAGCTTCTGGAAATGAAAGGATCTGATATCTGGAGCGTAGGTCCGGATAGCTCTGTGTTTGATGCGGTTAAGCTGATGGGTGAGAAGAACATCGGCGCCCTGGCAGTCATGAACGACGATGGCATCGTGGGGATATTTTCTGAGCGTGATTATACCCGTCGAGTATTTCAGTTGGATCGTGCGCCACAGGATATTATGGTCAAAGATGTCATGACACAGGACGTACTCTATGCCAAACCAGAAGAGCGTTGTGAAGATGTTCTCTGCGTGATGAGCAAACATGATATCCGCCATATGCCGGTGATTGACGATGAGCATACAACACTGGGTATGATTTCTATCGGCGACATGGCCAAGGAGATCATCGGGCAACAAAAGTCTCAGATCCATAATTTGGAACACTATGTGAACTGGGCTGAACGCTATTAAGTCCTCGCATTAGATGAATGTATGAAAACCGTGACACTATAGTGTGACGGTTTTTTTTGTCTGCAAGAAAAGTAACACAAAGCTGGATCAAGTTTGAATAATCCGCCAGAGATCATTTACCAGGACGAAAACTATGTGGCGATGAATAAGCCTTCCGGTTTGTTGGTGCATAGAAGCATGATCGATCGGCATGAAACGCAGTTTGCCTTGCAAATTATGCGTGACCATCTTGGCCAAAGAGTTTACCCACTGCATCGTCTGGACAAACCGACCTCCGGGGTACTGTTATTTGCCCTACATCAGGATATGGCGCGTAAGATGATGCCGCTTTTTAGTGGTAAACAGGTCAACAAGCGGTATGTTTCGATAGTACGTGGTTATACGGAAGAGCAGGGGCTTATAGATTATCCCCTAAAGGAGCAGTTGGATAAAATCAGTGACGCCGATGCAGATCAAGATAAAGAGGCACAGGATGCCATAACATCATATCGCAGACTTGAAATGGTAGAGTTACCCATCGCCGTGGGGAGATACGAGACTGCTCGGTATTCTCTGGTGGAATTGTTACCGCAAACGGGACGTAGGCATCAGCTACGTCGACACATGAAACATATCTTTCATCCAATTGTTGGTGATACCACTCATGGCGATGGAAAACAGAATCAATTGTTTCGTCGGCAGTGGGAAATAAATCATTTAATGTTGCATGCCAGGGAACTGAGTTTTGTTTGTCCAGAGACTCAGGCAGATATCTGTATTCGTGCTTCGTTTGATGAAGGTTGGAAAAGATTATTTGACATTTTCAACTGGCCTAAGCCAGTTTAGCGCGTCATGCGGCGAACGAAAGTAACCACAAACAGGGCGATGGTAAAGGAGCCCGCAAAGGCCTCTAGTGAGGCAATCATACGAGAGATTCCTACTGGCGATAGATCACCATAGCCCAGGGTGGTAAAGGTGACCACGCTAAAATACAAGGCATTGAGGAAGACGGAAATATTGTCAGAAAAGCTGGCGCTACTGGAAAATACCAATACTTTGTCATTGTGCAGCAGACCGGTATTGGCGTAGAGAAGGGTCAGGCTAAAGATCACTCCCATGGAAAATAATAATAGCCGCAGGGGTTTCTCTCCATATCCACAATAGACATCTATAAAACCGGAGATAAATCTGGCCAAAGAAGGTTTTGGTAGTTGCTTGCGGCGTGTGACCATCTCGCGATAAAAGAACCAGCCCAAATCCGAGATCATTCCCTGATTACGCATGACCCTCCCTACTGCGCGATAGATCTCTTCTGCCTCTGAATACAATTGACATTTTTCTTTCTCATTTTCCGCGTGTTCGGCCTGCCACTCCTGACGCACCATGTCACCCCACTGTACCCCCTCGAGTTTGGCATCATCTAATTTTACTCCCAGCAAGTTTGTATGTTCTAGATTGGCTGAATGTAGATTGGCTCCGCTAAGGTCAGCTTTCATCAGCGAACTAAAGGATAGATCGAGACCGAACAGGTGAGCATGTTGGAGGTTACAGCGGTAAAGATCCGCATGCCTTAGATGATAGCCTTCTCTACTACCACGATTAACCAGATTGATATGACTAAGATCACTATGGCGCAACTTGAAATACGCCATAGGTTCATTGGTATTCGCCCGCTGTTCCAATAGTGATTTAAGGTTGTGCTGGGTTTTTTCTTGTTGATCGTCATGCCAGAAACAAAGCGCGTTTGACTCAGCTTCCTCAGGGCAGATTTTTCCCGAGGGACTTTTAAACGTACACTTCATAACAAACTCCGTTGTAATCTTGAGTATGGAGTATAGTTCAGAGAGTAAATGCGGAATGTGTGTAGGCGGATAAATTTGTAGCGAATGTGTAAGATTATCTGTGTATTATTTTCTTCTCGATTTGTTGCGCCCAGGTTTCTTCATAGCATCTTGTTCTGCTTTCTTTTGTTTTGCCTCAGCCACCTGTTGCATCTCCTGCTCTCTCATCGATGGCGTTTCCAGGCTGATAGGGCCAATAGTACCCGCACGTAGTTCGGTTAAGAATATCTTTGAAATTCGATTTAGATCCACCTGGCCACCACTGCGCAGACAACCTCGCTTGGTACCGATCTGTTCGAGAAATTCCAGCTCTGTTTGTGGAAGTTTGTCCAGTTCATAGCGTTGCATAAGGTTATCGGCATAGGCCTTAAGCAGATAGTCGACAGCGTAAAAGGCCACATCCTCATATTCCATCGCCGTGTCTTTGATGGCACCCGTGACCGCCAGGCGATAGCCCGAGTGAGGATTATGGATCTTGGGCCACAAAACCCCCGGGGTATCATGTAAAACAATGTGGTTGTCCAGATCGATCCGTTGTTGTGCCTTGGTGACGGCGGGTTCATTGCCGGTCTTGGCGATGGTACGTCCGGCAAGGATATTGATCAGGGTAGATTTGCCCACATTGGGGATACCCATAATCATTGCATGGATGATCTTGCCCTGTTTGTTGGGCAACAGCTTGCGGCACAATTCGAGGATCTGGCGTATTCGTTCCGGCTGGTTGGTGCTCAGGGCCAGGGTCTTAACCCCTTGTTCCTGTTCCAGGTAGGCCTGCCACTGTTGGGTGATTAGGGGATCGGCCAGATCATTTTTATTTAATATCTTGATCACGGGCTTTGCCCCGCGCAGTTGGGTAAGTACGGGATTTTCGCTGCTATAGGGGATGCGGGCGTCCAGCACCTCGATAAACAGATCGACCTTGGGCAATGCCTCTTTGATCTCTTTACTGGCCTTATGCATGTGGCCGGGGTACCAGTGAATCGCCATGCTTATCTCGTTGGATAGTAATAATCAGCACATGATAAAAGGAATTTAGCTGATACACTAATAACAAAGCGTTGTTAATTAAATATTCATGAAAATCAGTACAATGAGGGAAGAATGAAGAAACCGGATATTCCAGATAACGAGGAGTTGCGCCTGCGTATCCTGCAGCAGCTCAATATTCTCGATACGGTGGAGGAACAGGCCTACGATGACTTGACCTTTCTCGCCGCACAGATCTGCGGAACCCCCATCGCCCTCGTGACCCTGGTTGACAAGGATCGACAATGGTTTAAATCCCACTATGGTCTGGATGTACAGGAGACGCCCAGAGAGGTCTCTTTTTGTGGCCATGCCATATTGGGTGATGAGCTGTTTCTGGTGGAGGAATCCGCGAAGGATGAGCGCTTTGCCGATAATCCTCTGGTGACAGGCACACCAGACGTTAAATTCTATGCGGGAGAACCCCTGATCATAGAGGATGGTATCCATCTAGGTACCCTGTGTGTCATCGACGACCATGCGCGCAGCCTTAGCGATGAACAAAAATCGGCGCTTAAAGCCCTGGCGCGACAGGTGACCAGCCAGTTACAACTGCGTCTACGCCTGTTTGAACTAAAGCAGTTGGACGAGGCTAAAGACGAATTTATCTCTATGGTCAGCCATGAACTGCGTACCCCTCTGACATCCATCAAGGGCTCATTGGGCCTGTTGAATAATAATCTGCGCAAGGAGCAGGTCAGCCCACAGACTCACCAGATGGCGGCCATTGCCCTGCGAAATACAGATGGCCTGCTCAATATCGTCAACGATATCCTTGATGTAGCCAAGCTGGAGGCCGGCAAGTTGGTGCTGGAGAGCAATGAGCTCAATGTAATGCACCTGCTGCAACAGGCGCAGGAGCTGAATGAGGCCTATGCCGCCAATAATTCATGTAGCCTAAAAGTTAAAGTGTCTCCAGCGATAGTGAATGCTCGCTTCGTGGGTGATGAACAACGGCTCCTACAGGTATTGGCAAACCTGATCTCCAATGCGACAAAATTCACCTATGACGGTGATGTGATTGTGCTAAAGGCCGAGGTCGAGGACGGTGGTGTACTGATATCGGTGATCGATCATGGTGGCGGTATCAGTAAGGCGGATCAAAAGCTTATCTTTCGTCGCTTTGAGCAGTTGGGGGTGCGTGGGAATACGCGCATGCCTGGTACTGGATTGGGCTTGAATATCTGCAAACACATCGTTGAGCTGCACCAGGGTGAGATCGGTTTTGAGGTGGTGGCCAATGAATACACCCGATTTCACTTCAGTCTGCCGTTACAGGTTTGAGTATTTGAGTTAAGCCGCCGATGGTCTGATAATAGACCCATTCCAAGTAAAGAGAAGTGTGATTCCGATGCTGTTAGTGATATCCCCCGCCAAAACCCTGGATTATGAGACCAAACCCAAGACCAAGATCTTTAGCATGC
>JAOUJT010000365.1 GCA_029883105.1 Gammaproteobacteria bacterium | reverse complement strand
CTTAGCGATCAAGAGATCAAGGCACTGTTGATCCTCAACGTCGCACTGACCATCCCTGCGCGTATCATCGTCGGCATGTTGGTGGATGCCTTTGGTCCACGACGGATGTATTCACTGTTACTATTTATCTCCAGCTTCCTCGCCTTTGGTTTTGCCTTCGCCGATGACTATGAACAACTGGCACTGATGCGTTTCCTGCTGGGTTTCACCGGCGCCGGTTTTGTTATCGGTATCCGTATGATCAGCGAATGGTATCCGGCCAAACAGGTGGGGCTGGCGGAAGGCATCTACGGTGGCTGGGGTAACTTCGGTTCCGCCGCCGCAGCGATGGCGCTGCCCACCCTCGCCCTCATGTATGGTGGCCCCGATGGCTGGCGTTATGCCATCGCCAGTACCGGTGTACTGGCCCTTATCTACTCCGGTATCTACTTCTTCTCTGTCTCCGATACGCCCAAGGGTTCCACCTACTTCAAGCCAAAGAAAAATGGCGCCATGGAGGTCACCAGCAAGGGCGACTTCTTCCTCTATCTGATCATGAACATTCCCATGTATGCAGCCCTGGCAGTCCTCAGCTGGAAGCTGGGACCCGATAACCTGAAGATGCTCAGCGCCGGCACCACCACAATGATCTATACGGTCTTGATCGGCCTCTATATCTTCCAGACCATCCGTATCTATCAGATCAACAAACACGTCTTTACCGAGACCGTACCGCAGATAGACCGCTATAACTTCAAGCAGGTGGCGGTACTGGATCTGGCCTACTTCGTTACCTTCGGTTCCGAACTGGCGGTGGTCTCCATGTTGCCACTGTTCTTTATGGATACCTTTGCCCTCTCGGCAGTAACCGCCGGTCTGCTTGCCTCCGGTTACGCCTTTATGAACCTGGTGGCCAGACCCACCGGTGGACTGGTGAGCGACAAGTTCGGTCGTCGCCGCTCGATGATGATCATGCTGCTAGGACTGATCGCCGGTTACTTCCTCCTCAGTCAGGTGGACTCCAGCTGGCCCGTAGCACTGGCCGTGGTGGTGACCATGTTCGCCTCCTTCTTCGTGCAGTCCGGTGAGGGTGCGGTGTTTGCCATGGTACCGCTGGTCAAGCGTCGTCTCACCGGACAGGTGGCGGGCATGGCCGGTGCCTACGGTAATGTGGGTGCGGTGACCTTCCTTACCGTCTTGTCCTTTGTCTCGCCTGAGATCTTCTTCCTCACCATTGCTGCGGCGGCCATGCTGGTGTTGGTGTTGGTCTATTTGTTCCTGGAGGAGCCTTCAGGGCAGATGGCGGAGGTGTTACCGGATGGTACGGTCCAAATGATAGACGTGCATTAGTTTGATCGAGCTAGTAGAAATAGTTTCATATTCTGTGATTGAGATTGTTATACACTCATAGGATATGAAACATCATTACGGATACATTAATAAAAAGTGTCGCCCAAAGCGCAATGTTGTTCATTTAGGCATAGCTCACGATAAGCGAATTACTCTTAAAGGAAAACGAAACCCAACTATAGGGCGTGCTATGCGCGCCTTGCTGATTTATAAACATCCGTGTGTCGGCCACGGACCGACCTATGTAGGGCGTGCTGTGCGTGCCTTTTTGATTTATAAACATCCGCATGCCGGCCATGGGCCGACCTATGGGTAAGGATGCTTGTGAAAGAGAGATAAAAGATCCGCTATCCATGTTATGGATTCTGATCCTGCTGTTCGTGTTATTCAACTCTTAACTGATCAGCATTACGCCCAAAGCGGCAGTTTTCATTTAAACTCAAGAGAGTTATGACCACAAAACCCAAGATACATATCGGTTCCTGTTCTACCGCGGGGCTGAAGGAAGACAACGAAGACGCGCTGGATTGTGTCATCCCCGATGAGACGGTGATGCATAGCAAGGGCGTGGTGGGTGTGATTGCCGATGGGGTTAGCAGCAGTGCGGCGGCGCGTGAGGCGAGTCAGGCCTGTGTGCAGGGTTTTGTCACGGACTATTACTCCACCCCCGATTCGTGGACGGTAAAGACCGCCGGGCGTCGGGTGTTGGGGGCCATCAACCGCTGGCTCTATGGTCAGAGTATCAAGAACCACGAAGGCCAGTCGGCCATGCTCACCACCTTGAGTGCCTGTGTGATCAAGTCTACTACCGCACATATCTTTCACATCGGTGACAGCCGTATCTATCTCTATCGTGATGGCGATCTGGAGTGTCTGACCCGCGACCACACTATGTGGATGAGCGACCAACGGGCCTTCCTCAGTCGTGCCATGGGCGCCGATCACCATGTGGAGATCGACTATCGCAGCTATCCGCTGGAGGCCGGTGACATCCTGCTATTCAGTACCGATGGTATACATGACT
>JAOUJT010000364.1 GCA_029883105.1 Gammaproteobacteria bacterium | reverse complement strand
GGGAACTAATGTGGGTGCCCTTCTTTGGCTGGTCCATGGCTGCAACTCGTCCCATTCCCATCAACCGGGGTTCCGGCCGCAAGGCGCTAAAAAAGATAATTGAACTAGGAAAGCAATATCTGGCTGAAGGCTCCTGGGTGATGATATTCCCTGAAGGTACCCGTACCTCGCCAGGTGAAAAAATACCCTTCGCCATCGGCGGTGCCATGCTCGCGGCTGCCAGTAAATACCCAATATTACCTGTCGCCCACAATGCCGGTAGCTGCTGGCCACGCAAGGGCTTTCTCAAGTATTCGGGAACCATTCAGGTAGTCATTGGCAAACCCATTGACACCAGTGAGCTCACCGCCAAAGAGATCAATGCAACCACTGAGGCCTGGATGGAACAAACCATGCTGACCATAGAAACAAACACAAACTAGGTTGTACTCATCATGATGAAAAAGTTTGGCCATAATTCCGTTGTGCTGTTCTTGCGTGCCTGTCTCTATTTCATCGGCACATTCAGTACCATCTTATTCTTTTCTCCCCTGTCACTATTACTGGTTATTCTTTTTGTGCCCTATCGGTGGCGCTTCAAAATAATCAGTCGCTGGGGTCATTTTAATATCTGGTGGCTAAAAATTACCTGCGGTGTTGGCTATCGGGTAGAGGGACTGGGGAATATCCCTAATGACACCGCTGCAATTATCTATTCAAAACATGAGTCCACCTGGGAAACCTATGCTATGCAGAAGTTCTTCCCACCCCACGCCTGGATCATGAAGCGTGAGCTGCTATGGATACCCCTCTTCGGCTGGGGATTGGCCAGCCTCAACCCCATTGCCATTGATCGCAAAAGCGGTAGCAAGGCCATCCATCAAATTACTGATTTAGGCACCAGAAAACTCAACGAAGGCCAATGGGTGATGGTCTTTCCCGAAGGGACACGTGTTAAGAATGGCCGTATGAAACGCTTTGGTATTGGTGGGGCTCTACTGGCGGAAAAATCCGGCTTTCCTATCATACCGGTTGCCCATAATGCCGGTGCCTTTTGGCCTCGTGGGAAATTCATCAAGACCCCGGGCACTATTCAGATCGTCATTGGCCAGCCCATCCTGTCCACAGGTAAAACCGTATCCGAGATCAATGCAGAGGCCGAGCAGTGGATGCAAACCACAATGGAACGCATCAATGGCAGGGCCATCGAAATAGTGGCGAGAAAATAGCCAATTCAGCCTTTCCTAATTTTATGATAAACTGTTTTACCGAATTTCGCGTCGATGGCGTTTTTCTTCCATCATCTGTCCTCTACACTGATGGTTCACTACTTTTATGGTGAGTACCCTTTGGGGCTGTACTGCTGTCGACCCACAGAATTATTAACATTTTAAAGGTATAACGACATGCATAATCACCGCACTAGCGTGACCCAATTCATCATTGAGGAGCAGCGCAAACTGCAAGGCGCCACTGGCGACTTCACCTCACTACTTAACGACGTTGTCACTGCCTGTAAGGTTATCTCTAACCTGGTAAACCATGGCGAATTGATTGGCGTTCTTGGTACTGCCGGCTCTGAAAACGTCCAGGGCGAAGAGCAGAAGAAGATGGATCTCATCACCAATGAGGTCTTTCTTAAGACCAATGAATGGGCCGGTCACCTGGCTGCCATGGCCTCTGAAGAGATGGAAGAGATCTACCATATACCTGAGGGCAATCCTAAAGGTAAGTACTTACTAACCTTTGATCCCCTGGACGGCTCCTCCAACATGGACGTTAACGTCTCTGTCGGTACCATCTTCTCCATCCTGCGCTGCAAGGGTGATTGCGAGAATGCCACCGAAGAGGACTTCCTGCAGGCAGGTACCGAGCAGGTTTGTGCCGGTTACGCCCTATACGGTCCGTCTACCATGCTGGTATTGACTACCGGTAACGGTGTAAACGGCTTTACCCTGGACATGAACATTGGTGAGTTTGTACTTACTCACCCCGCTATGACCATACCAGAAGATACCCGTGAGTTCGCCATCAACGCCTCCAACATGCGTCACTGGGAAGCCCCGGTGAAGAAATATGTCGATGAGTGCCTGGCTGGTAAAGAGGGGGCTCGTGGTGAAGACTTCAACATGCGTTGGGTCGCCTCCATGGTTGCAGAGATTCATCGTATCCTGACTCGTGGTGGCATCTTTATGTATCCTATAGATGCCAAGATGAAGGCCAGTGGGACCGAAGGTAAACTACGTCTGATGTATGAAGCCAACCCCATGTCCTTTATCGTTGAGCAGGCCGGTGGTGCCGCTCACACCGGCCGTGAGCGCATCATGGACGTCTCTCCCACTCACCTGCATCAGCGTGTACCCGTCATAATGGGTTCCAAGAAT
>JAOUJT010000098.1 GCA_029883105.1 Gammaproteobacteria bacterium | reverse complement strand
TCCAGTTCGTCAAGCATAGGAGTATCATGAATCGTTTTAGCCATGGAGTTCTCCTCTGACTGTTTTTCCCATTAAGGCTGACAGTTTATTCCATACTTGAGCAGCAACCGAGATCGCCACCCCTGATAAAAACTAGACGTTTTTCTTGTAAAAACCAAGTAAGATACTCAGGTACCTAATTTGGCGTTATGCAAGTTTATGTGGCTGCCTTTTTCTTGAACACCCCACTGATGGGGAGGCAAGGATATTCTCCATCTATCCCCTAAGAGATATACCCTAAAAATAAGGGTATGAATGTGAATATCCGCAGCACACAGGTATACCGCAAGGGGCAATATCTTAGATATAATCGCCGTATTAATAAAGACATTTTGTACGTTTCGAAGAATATTTTGCATGTATCAGCGACATTTTGTCTTACTGCTGGTTACTTAATGCATTAACAGGTGAAGATTTGTCCATAAATCAGTTGGTTGAAACTATGCAGCAACAGGCGGATAGCCCGTTTAACATGCTTAATGACCGTGCTTATCAGCAGTGGCGAAGTGCCAAGCTCAAAGATTACCCCTCATCTTCCGAGGACTTGGTGACGGAGCTTGAGGATCCTTATGCCCTGACTAAGCATGAACAACGTAATATGCTGTTGGTCTTGAATAAAACCAACATGGCTATATATAGGTGCATGAAACCTGAAAGCTACCTTGAAAAGAGGCTGGTCTCTCGACTTGGTCAACAGTTTGGCTTGCAGCGGCTGGATAACAACCTGTGTGCCGACGAAGACAGCATTACGTCCTTGACAGTAGTCGAAGGGGGTAGACATAAGGGATATATTCCCTACTCGAATCGTCCGTTAAACTGGCACACAGATGGATACTACAATACGGGTTCGGATCAAATCCGCGGCATTATTCTGCATTGTGTACAGGATGCCGCATCCGGTGGGGACAATGCCCTGTTGGATCATGAGATGGTATATCTGTTAATGCGTGATGCATCACCGGCTATGGTTGAAGCCATGATGGCAGAAGATGCCATGACAATACCGGCCAATACGGAAGGTGGTGAAGAGATACGAGATGCCCAGACGGGCCCCGTATTTTCGCTTGATGTGTCTGGTAATTTACATATGCGTTATACCGCCCGCAAACGTAACATCATCTGGAAAGACGATGCAGCAACACGGGAAGCGGTGAAATTTTTAGAGGAATTAATGGGCTCTGATAGCGCACATATTTTTCGCCATCACCTTCAACCTGGGGAAGGATTGTTGTGCAATAACGTACTTCATACCCGTACCCGTTTTGAAGATGATGAGGCAGCGCATGGCAAACGACTTTTATACCGTGCCCGTTATTTTGATCGTATCGCCAATACTGACGTATGTCGGGAAGGAAATTAGATGCTGCACTTGAGTGAAGTACTGATACAGGAACATGATTTAACCAGTTTTACTGAGCTGGTGGCTATAATCCAAAAACGAGCACGAGAAGGCGAAATGTTTTTCCAGATGGATATAAAACCCCCATTTGGTGACACGCCGGATAATTGGGAAGAGCGCCTGGAAAGCGCCTTCACTTCTGCGCGTTAGGCGAGGATGCTACTGTGTTTTGGGTAGACGATGAGGCCAAACCGGACGATGACTCAAGCAACAGTATTGTAGACATTGTATTTACGGTCTCTGCACGGACATTTCCGGTTGACCATGCCTATGCTTTAAGTGAGGCGATGATCGAGGTTCTACCATGGTTAGTGCAAGAAACGGGTGCGGGAATCCACCAGATCCATGTGGCGGAATCGGGTAATGGGTGGGAACGTCCAGACGGCGATTTACTCTTTCTTTCCCGTCGCACCAAGTTTACAATGCGGCTTCCCAAAGAACGGCTAAAAGATGCAGAATTGCTGATTGGTAAGACCATTTCAGTAGATGGACACGAGCTGCAGTTTACCAAGTCAACGGTGAGACCTTTTGGTGTATTGCCTACGCAGTTTTCTCGCTACGTATTGGGACTGGCAGACGAAAGTGAGAATGATTTTTTACATCGTTGCGCAGACGAACTCAAGGAAATGGGCATAGTGGTGCGGAAGATGCTGGCGGGTAAGACGCATGCCTTCCAGCTTCCTGAAGGTGAATGTATGACCCGCACATTGATGATCGCGGACCTGAGTTCGGAGCACGCGATACTGTTACAGCAGCGCGGCTTGGGTGAGGGGCGCTTAAAGGGTTTTGGCCTGTTTATTCCACATAAGGGGATCACTGCGGTGACCGATGAGGATGGCAAGAATCAATCTATGGATTAACTTTTGTAAAACTTAAAGACTAGGAGGTAGGTAATACCATGGGATATGACGTAGGTGGTAACACTATCGAAGCAGATGGAAACGGTTACCTGGTAAACCAGGGCGACTGGAGTGAGGATGTAGCCAAGGCGATTGCTGCTGATGAGAAGATTCCCGAGCTGACCGAAAAGCACTGGGACATCATTAAATATTTGCGTGAAGAGTTCTTCAACAATGGCGGCAACCAGCCTAACGAGCGTACCATCGTTAAGGCCATGGCAGAACAGTGGGGAGAGAAGATTGTATCCAAGGATACTTTCAATCTGTTCCCCGGAATGCCATCCAAGCAAGCCAGCAAGATCGCGGGTTTACCAGAGACTCGTCGTAAGGGCGGTTATTAATCGGCTATCTGTTAATTGCATGGAGTAGGGGATATACTACCAATTGGGTATGGGTATCCCTGTTACTCCGTGTTATAAAATGGCCCACCGAATTCGGCTTTAGAGGTAAGAAAAATGAGCGACAAGCAAGCGATCATTAAAGAAATGCTGGAAATGCAGCATAAGTTCATGGCACAAGAAAAAGCCAGTGGCGTAACCATGGAAGAGTACTATTCCGGTGATTTGGTTGATTACCGTAAGAAGTACATGGAATTGGCCAATCAGGTTATCGATATGGCTCACGCTGATAAGGGTTCTCACCGTTAATTTCGGTTTTGATTCCTGATTCAGAAAAAGGCCGCTGCAGCGGCCTTTTTTCTTTTCTGCAAAACAGCAATTTCTATAGCTCAGACCACATCCGGACCAGATTGACGTAACTACGATCCACCTGTTTGGTCTCCGGGGCCTCAGGAGTGTCTTTTAGCATTTTCTCACGCGCCTGGTTTAATTCGTACAATAATTCCCGCTTTTGTGGCTCTCTGACCATACTTTGTAACCAGCTTACAGCAACAATACGTTCGCCTTTGTTTACCTCGGTCACATGATGGATGCTGGAGGAGGGATACATCACCACATCACCCGCTGGTAATTTCACTGTACGATCGCCAAAATCGCTACGAATGACTAATTCGCCACCGTCATAGTCTTCAGGATTATTCAGAAATACGGTCATAGAGACATCAGAGCGATACTGTTGGCCGGGACCCGGACCCATGATCGGATCATCCACATGATCGCCATAGGCCATACCCGAGCCATAACGGGCGTAGAAGGGGGTGGCTACACGCAGTGGCAGGGCACCATACTGATAACTGGTGTGACGGGTGAGTTTTCCCATCACAATGTTATTCAGTTGTTGCAGGATTTGCGTATCGTCACGGGAGACTTCCTGATTGTTTTTAACCCGTTTTGCTGCCATTCCGGCGGAGAGTTTGCCATCAACAAACTGAGCCTTTTTCAACAAGCCATGTACCGCCTGTAAGTCACTTCTACTCAAAACATTGGGGATATGTAATAACATCGAGGCTTACTCCGGCATGCAATTCACGTTAAAATATCAGACAGAATCTGTCTGAATTAAGGAGTCCTACATGATACTCAATGTTGCTATTGATGGCCAAACCTATCCGCTCACGGTACCTGACGTGATGCTGGATGAGGCTGATGAGCTGTTCAACAAAATGGATGTTGATATGTCCAAGGGTTGGCAAATGGGTCGTGAATGGGTTGCCGACCCATCTACCAAAGAGCGCTGTCAGATCGCTGCGGATCGAATGATGACTGCAATTGAAGCAGAAAATCAAAATCTCGCGACCATGATGGCCGCTTATATCCTCAAACGTATGCCCGGTGCAAAAGAGGTTGTCTACGATGATGAGGGCGACATGTTGCAAACAGAAATCTATATATCATAAGTGAATCATGGTTGATCTGTTTAGTGTCACCTCACCCCTAATGATTAGATCACCATTTGCTGGTGAAAAAGTGATCGCTGAGTTGTTTTCACATCCAAAGGGGATCGTATTTTTAGAAATATTTTGGAATCAGTTAGCCAATAATCAAGGTTTTCATTTCATTAAAGGAGATGTAAAGGGCGAGGGTCCATGGAAGGTAGGCGACTATGTAATCAATATATTAGGATGCCATGGTACGAATCAGGAATTGGCGGAAGACTTTGCTCAGTGGAACATGTATTTGCAAATGCCAATGAATGATTATCCAGAAATTGTCTTGATAGAGAAGCAGGTAGACGAATTTCTTATGGAAGTAACAAAGCGTAAGGAATAAATTCTTAGTGAGGGATTATCGGTAATAGTATACGAACACTGGTACCGCTAACGTCACTATCCACCAGTATATGTCCAGTTTGTGAATGTACGATGCCATGAACAACCGATAATCCTAGTCCAGTAGATGTTGCTCGGCCTTTGCTGGTAAAGAATGGCTGAAATATCGACTCGATCTCATCACTACCAATACCTATACCTGTATCTTTAACCTCAATAGAAATGTAATCGCCATTGAATTGTTCATGACATGACTGACAGGTCGTTAGTGGAAAATTTTCTTGTCTAATGTTGATGTATATTATTCCATTTTTATCCATTGCATCCATAGAGTTCATGCAAAGGTTAAGCAAAATCTGTTCAAGTTGGATATTATTGGAATTGACATTTTCCAGACCATCCTGAGTTGCTAGTTCGATTACCATGTTCGATGGCAGAGAGGCGTTTATCAGAACGATCGCGTTTTTAATGGTATTACTCACGTCAGTCGGCATTAACTGTATAGGTTTTTCTTGAGAATATTCCAATAATCTAACAACCAGTTTTTTCGATCTTTGACTGGAATTATTGATTTCATTCAGGTAGTTATGGAGGGTGTCGGAGTTTATGGGAACGGTTAATGCGTAACTGAGATCTGTATAACCCATGATGCTGGTAAGCATATTGTTGAATTTGTGTGCAATACCACCTGTTAGCTGCCCTATGGCTTGCATACGTTGGTTCCGATCAAATTGCTTTTGCATGCGCGAACGATATTCTTCTTCTTTTATGCGATCTTCTATATTTCTTGTGACAAAAACGTATCCGTTTTTTGGGTGTGTTTCAGAAGTATAAGACTTGATAGTAGATTCGAACCACTGATATTTTTCAGCGTTATTTTTTATTCTATGACGTACAATTAAAGACTTAGAATCAGCAGGATTGTTTTGGAGTATGGATTTAAGTATCTCAATATCATCCTTATGTGTATAAGTAAAAATGTTTGTATTGTCAAACTCGAGATCTTCAATTTCAAGGTGGGTCACGCAATTTGGGGAAATGTAACTGATGACTAAATTCGTGTCAGTTTGAATAATAATATCACTGGTGTTCTCGGCCAGTAATCGATAGCGAGATTCATTTTCACGCAGATGTCGCTCGATGGTCGCACGATTTACAATCTCGTGTTCTAGTGCTGTTTCGCGACGAGATGAAAAACTAACATCACGAATCTGTATAATACATGCGTTTGCTGATTCATACTTGATAGGTATGGTATTTATGTCCAGCTGTAAGGGCATAGATTCAGTTCTTCCAAATGCCGATATGGCCGGATATAAAGCTATCGGAGACTTATGGAAAAGGTTGGACATGAATTGTGGGGCAAACTCATTTATGGTGTCTTGTATAGCACTGCTAAGTCGTGAATTATGCATGTCTGGAAATATATCTTCCAGGTTTTTACCAACGATGTAGTCGCTATTCTTCTTGCTCCGCTGTTCTATCCATTTATTCCAATATACGATACGCATATTCTTATCGACAACGATAACACCATCGTCGATATATTCTACTATATCCTGAAATAGTTGTAGATTTAATGCCATTAGCTTATTCTTTTTATGATTGGTTTTAAGCCTTGCTTGAGTTTGTTTAATGAAAACGGTCCCATAATAAATACGATGGTTCCTGCTATATCGCTTTCTACCATATGCATATCAATGATCACATCCAATATCATGTCATCTTTTTGTAAAAGATTATCTTCGAGCATATTGTTGGGGGGGCCAGTTTGCAGGTTGGGCAATTCAGTTTCTATTCGTATATCCAATGCTTTGGCGATGCTGCCAATACAGGCATTTAGCATAATATTACCAATCTCTCGTATTGCGTCCTGATATAGTTCGGTGTTTGAAGATACATCTATATGCTTTCCAAGCATTCTACGGACAATCTCAAAGCTTCCTTCTTGTGAGAAGATTAATGCGGAAATAGAATTCAGGCTGCCAAATGATCGCTGTATGACACAGCACAACTCTTGCTGTGGAAGACTATCAATAAAATCGGTAAAGAGAATTAGATTTATTTCCGGTATAGATACAGAAATCTCTTGTTTTGAAATAATGCCAAGGCTCGCCGCAGCTTTTCCTATTCCAATGTTGAATAGTTCTATCAGGAGATCTTTTTCCTGCGCGGATAATATTTTACTCATGGGAGAAATGTTCTTCAGCCTGTTTTATTGTGTCATCAGTTAACGGCTTGTGTATACACAGACTATTAAAGAGTTTTGATTTTTCTTCAATTTGCGGCTGAATGTTGGCGGTAAGTAGTACGATAGGACTTTGCGGATGAGTTTTTCTGACTTCCTCGATTAGTTCGAGTCCGGATAAACCCGGCATGTTGTAGTCGATACTGAAATAATCAACAGGTGTGCTTTGTAATATGTTTAATGCTTCATCTCCACCGGCTGCTTGTAGATAGTTCCACTCTGGCTGGATTTCCGCAAACATGGCTTTAATTAGCAGGCGCGAAGTTGTACTGTCATCGACGATTAATAGTGTTTTGGTTGTCATATACAATTTCTATTTTTGATTATGATTTATCAATATGGGAAGTATTTTCGATATAGTCAAGCTATCCAATGCTTGAATTTACTTCGTTGAAACAAGATTGTGGAAGTGAAGGTGCAGTTTGTAAAGGAATATGGAAGGCAGCGGATAGTGTTACGGAGTTATCTATATTAGGCAAAAACAATCCAGGTGGTCGCGATATATTTAACTCCGCTTTGTACCTTTGCGGCACGGTGCTCATGGGTCCAGAAAGGGGGGAACAATACCAGTTTTCCGGCTTCAGGGGTGATCTGTACATCCTGGTATAGAAACTCGGTCTCGCCACCTGGACTGGGTACGTCATTCAGATACCACAGTGCTACAAGTTGGCGCTGGCTAAAGTCATGGCTGCCACCATCTATATGCCAGTGATAATACTCTCCAGGATTGTAGCGTTGCAGGTTGTAACCCATGTCCTTGAAGGGACCCTTGAAGTACGGAAAAGTCTCGCGAAACTCCTTTAAAGCCACCCCCAGAGAGTAGAACAGACCCTTGTCCACATCTTGCCAGTGCTCTTTACCACTGACCACCAGATCCGTAGTTTTCTTTATTCC
The DNA here is from genome assembly GCA_029883105.1 of Gammaproteobacteria bacterium. Taxonomy (GTDB): domain Bacteria; phylum Pseudomonadota; class Gammaproteobacteria; order Thiohalospirales; family Thiohalospiraceae; genus JABURT01. Next base: position 1,879 of record JAOUJT010000098.1, on the reverse strand, counting down.
GTGATCCTTATCGACAGTTTGTCCGATACGCCCTTCATATTGATCTTCTTTCATGGTCTCGAAACGGCGAATGATCTCAGCGCAGGCTTCAGCAGGGATGGAATCCTTCTTTTCATAGATGAAACTGCCGGTTTTGACTTCGCGGATGCTGGATAGTGGGGTTATGGTTTTTTCCATTGATAAATACTCAAGGGCTGCATCAATAAGGAAATATATTCTAACATTGTTCTGAAAAAAGTGGCTTGGAAAATAGGCTGAATGATACTCAGAAAACACTCTGTTCCAATAGTCGTTGCATCTCTTTGATCCCCTTAAGTCCATGTTGTTGGTAACAATCCAGCAGAGATTGAGCGCTCTTTATCCAGTGTTTCTGACCAGTATTAACATAGGCTTCAAACTTTTCGATGCTACCTGTCTCAAGCCAATGGTTATAGGCCAATTTTAAGGCCGGGGCCAATTCTTGTCGCATGCCGACGAGATTGGCGATGTATAGATGAATACTGGCGGCATCTTGTTTGTTTAGCAGATAAGGCAGGGTGGTAAGACAGTCCGCCAATAAGTCACGGACAGCACGTGCCATAAACTCCACCCGCGAGCGAGGCAAAGAGATCAGCAGTTCATGCCACAGTTCCCCCAGCAGCTCGCCCGCTCTGATTTCACCGAACTCATGTTGTAGCACCGACTCCAGTTCCAGCTCGGTCATTTCATCCAGGGATGACTCGATGTCACTTTTCACATCGAAGTGCTTGAGGGCCTCTGCCATGGCATTTTGTGGCCGATTCCAGTTCCAGTTTTCCAGTCGCTCCCACATAAAGCGTCGTAGTGATTCTTTTCGAATATAGATACTCTTTCCCTGGCTCATGGCCGGAGGGGAGGTCAGGTCGCGTGCCAGCTCTCTGCCCGCCACGTGAATGGTACAGTCACCGACATGGTGTTGCTGCTCCAGTTCAGCGAGAAAAAAGTGTGGACTGGCCGCAATACCCAGTCCAGCCCCGTAGATCAATCCCTGTGGGCGCAGGTGGTCATTGACTTCACTGACCTCAAATGGCTCGTAATGGTTTATATCTACATCCAGCGGGTGAAACTCCTCGCTTTCTACCGATTCCCACAGTGATTCACGTTGGCGTAACCAACTGCCTACCTCTTCTTTGGGTAGTTGTTGCTGAAAGGCAAAACCATGTTCCCAGCGATAGAACTCGCGCATCTTCATTAGATAGATACACATGGTGTAGTTACCGGCAAAACGTGCATCGGAGATATGGCAGTTATGCTGAACCTTAGCCATCAGGTCTTGTTGTAATGCTGTTAAATCCATAAAAGCCTCAATTTATACTTGACTACAGCGCTGTGATATTTATCCTAGCAGCCTCCGATAGATGTCGCTACGGTTATATTGCCAAAGGATTACAGGCAGAAGCCATACCTGCGAGGTAGAATGGTATTTTTATGAGCATGAGGGTGTAGCTGTGAGAATTAAGAGCCGTTGGCATAAACAGGGTAAGGAACACAGTGTCGAAGAAACGGCCAGTGCACTGGCCTTCATCGCTTGGCGTATCGGCCAGGACAGCGTACTCAACATGGAAAATGAGAACTACCAGACCGATACACTGAAACAGCGACTGGATGTGATTTTTGAGTTTATGGCATTTTTGATCCATGTCTCTGATCGTTTGACCTATGAGTCGCTGGATGAGGATGAACGCACCCGTTTCATTACCTCCATGGCGCAAAATACCTTACGTCAAATGCGAACGAACCTGAACGACTATGGCATGACCGGCGAGCAGATCGATGCCGAATATCTGCCGATGCTCAATGAGCGCATGAACGACTACGCAGAATTCAGCTTTGAGGAAGAAGAGCCCAGTTTTAATATGCG
>JAOUJT010000096.1 GCA_029883105.1 Gammaproteobacteria bacterium | reverse complement strand
GAGATTATCAGGTCGGTACTGTTCGCTATGGAGTTTCGATGTCCTCGATGTTGAAGTCCCGCAGTGATCTGATAGAACAGGGAATGTTTATTGCCTTATCCGAGATTTTATTAACACTGATTATTTTGTCTGTTACCGGATATTTCCTCACCCGGCATATCGGTAAGTTGATTTATTTCGCCAATAAGGTAACCGCCGGTGACTACGATATAAAACCCGGAGCGGCAGGAGGTGATGAGTTTGGTGTTATGGCAAAAACTTTTGCCACGATGGCAAATACAATTAAGGAAAGGATCGAGGAGTTACATAAGTCAGAAAATGCTCTAAGCAGAAGCAAGGCAGAATTCGAGGCGATATTCAGCTGTCTGGCAGGTGCCGTTATCTTTGTCGATAGACAAAGGCGGGTACTCTTTACCAATAACAATGTTGAGGCAATGTTTGGTTATTCGCCTGAATCCTTACACGGTAAGACTCTGGAGTTTCTCTATAAAAACCCTGCCGCGTATCTGGAAAATGCGGTTAAGTTTAATGAGAATATGGGAGAAGAAAATAGCCATTTTGTATCCGACTACGTGCGTAAGAATGGAGAGGAATTTACCGGTGAGACCGTGCTGTCTGTGGTGTGTGATGCAGAGGGGGAGCTGCTGGGATTTGTCGGTATTGTCCGTGATATTACCGAACAACTGGCAGCACATAGAGCCCTGGCCGAAGAAACGGAACGAGTACAGGTAACATTACAGTCCATTGGCGATGCGGTAATCACGACAAACACTTCAGGAGAAGTTGTCTATCTTAATCCTGTCGCAGAAAAAATAACTGGTTGGAGCTTGCAGGATGCTATTGGCAAGCCTCTACAAGATGTGTTTTACATTGTAAACGAAATTTCTCGCTTGCGGATCGAAAGCCCTGTCGAACGTTGCCTCAAAGAGCAACGGATTATTGACATGAATGATCGTTTGCTTTTGTTGAATAAAGAAGGGCGAGAATATTTTATTGAAGATTCAGCGGCACCGATACGAAATCATGACGGTGAGGTGTTCGGTGCTGTTCTAGTATTTCATGATGTTACAAAAAGCAGGGCCATGTCACAACAGTTGGTTTGGCAGGCAACACATGATTCATTGACTGGCTTGTTAAATAGAAATCACTTCGAGTCTAACTTAAGAAGGCTTTTGGTGGATGCAGAAAAACATCAACACCAACATGCCATGCTGTATCTGGATTTGGACCAGTTTAAGCTGGTGAATGATACCTGCGGTCATATTGCAGGCGATGAGTTATTGCGACAGTTAAGTCGGCTCTTACAATCACAGTTACGCGATACGGATAATCTGGCGCGTCTCGGTGGAGATGAGTTCGGGATATTACTGGACAATCAGAGCCATGAAGAAGTTGATCATGTGGCAGAGCGCTTGCGAAGAATGGTCGATGAGTATGTGTTTGTTTGGAAGGAAAAGTCCTTTCGCGTCGGTATAAGTATCGGCGTGGTGTATATCGACTCAGAGTCTAAAAATCTGACAAGTGTGCTAAGTGAAGCAGACATGGCGTGCTATATCGCCAAAGATAGTGGTCGCAACCGTATTCATGTACATACTCCTGACGATAAGGAGGTCGCGCTACGGCATGGTGAAATGCATTGGGTTGCAAAGATAAATGAGGCCCTGAAGAATGATAGCTTTGCACTTTATGTGCAACAAATAAAATCGCTAAAAAACAATGCTCATCCGCATTATGAGATCTTGATTCGGCTTCCATCAATGGGCGAGATTATTATGCCCATGGCATTTATCCCGGCAGCAGAAAGATATAATCTAATGCCAAAGTTGGATCGCTGGGTCGTTGCCCATACTTTCAAGTGGTTGCGTGAAGACGGTAAGGATTATGAGGGCGTATTAACGATCAATCTTTCAGGAACCACGTTGAGTGATAAGGATTTTCTCCCTTATATTATCTCTGAACTCACACACTCGGATATCAACCCATCTCAAATCTGTTTTGAAATCACGGAAACGGCCGCTATCAGTAATCTGGGTTTGGCAATAGGGTTTATTAATGAAGTAAAACGCCAGGGAGCTTTTTTTGCGCTGGATGATTTTGGCTCGGGTCTTTCGTCATTTAATTATTTAAAGAATCTTCCGGTGGATTATCTGAAGATAGACGGTTCATTTGTGCGAGATATTGATCGAGATTTAATAAGCTATACGATGGTTGAGTCCATTTGTCATGTGGGGCGAGTGATGGGACTGAAGATGATAGCAGAGTTCGTAGAAAACGAGTCGATACTAAAAAAGGTAGAAGAGCTTGGGATCGATTACGCTCAGGGCTATGGCATACACAAGCCGGAACCTTTGATTAATTTGATGTATAGCCAGAGCATCTCCAGTTAACTATCAATTGAGCGTTAGTCGAATCTATCCTCATGCGTATAGAGTTGAGTCGTAAATTCTGGATTTAATTCATCCCAGCGGTTTATTATCTTGCAAAATATTTCTGCTGTGCCCTCGGCATCATACTTGGCAGAGTGTGCCTCTTGTTCATCCCATTTCATGCCCGATTCCTGGGCGATTCGAGCGAGCACGGTTTGACCATAGGCCAGTCCACCCAAGGTTACCGTATCGAAGCTGCTGAAGGGATGAAACGGATTCCGTTTTATACCGCAACGTTCTACCGCCGCATTGAGAAAGCCTAAATCAAAGATAGGGTTATGCGCCACCATCACGGCGCGGGTGCAGCCAGACTCTTTAGCCGCCTTGCGTATTGGGCTAAAGATATTTCCCAGTGCATCACGCTCCTGCATGGCAAGTCGCAGAGGGTTATAAGGATCGATACCGGTAAAATCCAGCGCACTTTGTTCCAGGTTTGCACCTGGGAAAGGTTCTACATGGGCATGGTGCGTGGCGGCAGGATACAGCTTGCCGTGGTCGTCCATCTGCACGATCACCGCAGCGATCTCTAGCAGTGCGTCGGTCTTGGGGTTAAAACCGGCGGTCTCTACATCTACCACGACGGGAAGAAAACCACGGAATCGATCTGCAATACTGTATTTCACTATATATATCTTCGTTGTTCAGGTGCAAACATGATAACCGATTTTTGTCTGCATCGGGTTAAACCAGTTTCCAGCGCAGCTTTTCACCTGCTCGTAATGGAATGACCTGCGTGTCACCTAAGGGGTAGGTCTCAGGTACAGTCCAATTTTCCTGCTGCAAGGTAATGGTGTCGGTATTACGAGGCAGGCGATAAAAGTCTGCACCATGAAAGCTGGCAAAGCCTTCCAGTTTGTCTAACGCGCCGGCTTGTTCGAAGGCCTCTGCATATAGTTCTATCGCGGCATGAGCACTGTAGATCCCAGCACAGCCACAACCGCTCTCCTTATCACCCTGGGCATGGGGGGCGCTGTCAGTACCGAGGAAGAACTTGTGTGAGCCAGAGGTCGCTACCTGCATGAGTCTTTGCCGGTGTTCTTCCCGTTTCAGAATGGGCAGACAATAGTGGTGGGGACGTATACCACCCTGGAAAATGGCATTGCGATTCATCAGTAGATGTTGCGGCGTGATGGTGGCGGCAACCTGCTCACTGGCCTGGAGCACGAAATCTGCCGCATTGGCGGTAGTAATGTGCTCCATAACCACCTTGAGGTCAGGGATGCGTTCAACCAGCGGTGCCAGGACCTGGTCGATAAATACCGCCTCCCGGTCAAATACATCCACCTCCACAGCGGTTACTTCGCCATGCACCAATAGTGGCATACCGGCCTCGGCCATGGCATGCAGGGCATCATAGGTATGGGAAATATCTGTGACCCCAAAATCGGAGTTGGTGGTGGCGCCTGCGGGATAAAGCTTTACCGCATGAACGTGGCCACAAGCACGGGCCTTTTCAATCTCCGCAGCCGAGGTCTTGTCTGTGAGATAGAGGGTCATCAGCGGCTGAAAGCGGTTGCCATCTGGCAGTGCATTGAGAATGCGTTGACGGTAGGCCAGGGCCTGCTCAGTGGTTGTTACCGGAGGTTTAAGGTTTGGCATGATGATGGCGCGGGCAAATTGTGCTGCAGTATGACCAACTACGGACGCCATGGCAGCGCCATCTCTAAGGTGCAGATGCCAGTCATCAGGGCGGCTTAGGGTGATTGAATCCACGTTGGACTCCAACTTGATGGTGAATGAGCTCTATTATGCCATTGCTTGTAGCAGATCGGCGAAAATAGCTTGCTCGGTGAGTTTGTCGATCAGCCATTGGCTGGCATTACCCACACGGTTCTTATCCCAGGCCATATAGAGTGGTGGGCTGCTACCGACACCATCTACCTGTTTTTCCACAAGGCGGCCCGATTTGAGATCATCTTCTGCCAGATAGAAGGGGATGGAGCCGACGCCCAGGCCAGCGATATGTGCGACACGTTTGAGTGCCAGATCTGGCAGGGTGAGCACGTCCTGATCACTGAGCAGGTTTTCCGTACGTGGCGGTAGATCTCGCGAAGAGTCTGCCGCAGCAATGGCACGATACTGAAGAAGCTCATCATTAGGTATCGGGTCTGGGTATTGCGCGAGAGGATGGTCTGGTGCCACCACGAAGACAAAGCGCATGGTGCCCATGGCTTGAATTACGAAGCTTTCGTTGGCAGGACCCTCGCCAGGGACGCCGATAGCCAAATGAGCCCTCTCACTAACCAGCGCATCCCAGGTACCCCCTAAAACCTCCTGCCGCAGACGCAGACGGGTACCAAAGCCCTGAGCATAGAACTCTGCAATCAAAGGAAACAGTCGTTCCAGGGGAAAGGCATCACTCACAGCGATGGTGATCTCAGGTTCGGTACCCGTCGCGATTTGCTTTACCCGTGACTCAAGGTTATGCGCCGCCAGCAATAACTTGCGACCTTCGCGAAGCAGCTCTTCGCCCGTAGTGGTCAGTTTGGCGCGATGCCCGCTGCGATCGAACAGCACCAGATTCAGATCCTGTTCGAGTTTTTGTACTGTGTAGGTGATGGCCGAGGGGACGCGATGCAGCTCCTCTGCTGCGGCAGCAAAGGTACCCTTACGGGCAATGGCATCAATAACACTCAAGGCATCCAGGCTTAGTCGCATAATAAGTATATGGTTATGATTGGTAATTGGCTCGAGTATATCCATATATCTTCTGGCTTGAAAGTTGATAGCAGCCATATAGATGCCTCGATAATGGATTATTCTCTGAATACTAATGTGAGATATACCGCATCATGTTCAATAAAGCTGAAGTGGCAGGTCAAATTTTTTTATTATTAAGCAGTATCGCAATAGGGCCTAATATGTACAGCAGAACTCTAGGGTTCGCTGATTATTCTCTTTCATCTGAAACGAGAGTTAACCTCGACGCAACTCGACTGTTTTAGTCGGGTATTGGGGACGGCTATTATTAGACCGTCCTTTTTTTATGCCTGTATTTTCTTGCCATTTAATATCCCACATCAGACTTTGTATCTGAACCTCTTCACAAACTATCGAAATATCCGTCAGTTTTAAGGTTTACACCCTACGGAATCCAGCATGCTGACCGATATATGCAAGATACATATAACATAATCATAAGAAATGAAAATCGGTCAGGAACAACAGATATTGGTAGAGGTGGGTGCGCTGGAGTTTTGCATCGATCTGAACGAGGTCCTCTCTATCATCAACCCTCCCAAAATGGTGCGCTTGCCAGCGGCTCGCGGAGCCTTCACTCGTGCCTTTAAATATCAGGATGAACTGGGCGCTGCTGTATCTATGCGGGCAAAGTTTGAACTGGATGAGCGGCAGGACATGCAGTCCGGCCAGCTGCTGTTAGGCCGAATAAATGATCGCCTTGCCGGTTTCTGGTTCGACAAGGTCGTGGGTATTCTGAAGCTGGGAGATGATATTCAGGTTTACGAGGACATCGATCACCTGAGCTTACCGAGCCCAGAGATAGATCAGCTCTTTATCTATAAACAACGCTTGATCCCGCATATTAGCCTGTCTGGTTTGTTGCGTTTTGAACAGCCCGCAGAGTTAAAACAGTGGCTGAAGATCGATAAACCAGAATTAGAACGGTTGTTGCAGGAAGCAGCGCAAGCCCGGGTTGATGCCCTTAATAAGCAGAAGAACGAAGAGGAACTGGCTAAGCGTAAGGCGTTTGATGACGCGCCTCCTGCGGCTATGGCGCTGGAGGAATTCTATGCACTGATGGATGAGGCGGGGGTCGGGATCGGTCTTGGCGAGGAAGCTGTCTTTGAGTCCGAGCAGGTCGTTGAGTCTGAGCTTTCCACGAGCGAGAACATGGTGGTTGCTAGCGTGCCCGAAGCGGTTGCCGGACCTGAATCCTTGCCAGAACCGGAAGCCGGTGTTGAGATTGAACCCGTCGACGGGCTTGCCGCGGACAGAAACAATAGCCCCGTAGAAGAGCCAGCAGCCGTTCCTGATAATGAGGTGCCGCTGGCGATACCGGTCTCAGCTGAGCCCGATGCCACTGTCATTCAGCACTTGCTGCAAACTCAGATTCAAGCAACCGAAGAATCCGAAGCGAAGTCGACTCAGAATCAACCACAAGACGATGCCATGTTCGCTTTGGAGAAAAAGGGCGCGGCCTATCGTCAGCGCATGGATGCAGAGCAAGAGCTGGATTTAACGGAATACCAAATCATCAAGGTTGGAGACCATGGCCTGATAAGACGTCTGCGCCGATGGTTACGACGGCTGATATTATCGTTTTTTCTGTTGGGACTGGTGGTGGCCGGTATGGCCGGAGTGGAGTATGTGGAACTACACGGAAACCCTGTAGAACGGGTCATCATACAGACGGCAAGTGGTGACGTGGACTGGGGAAAAACCTATACAGCGGGCACCCATGAGCTGAAACGCTATGCCGCCTATGTGGTGGATTATGTGCAACGTCGACGGAATCCGTAAGACTAGCCATGCCTGGCCTGTTATCAGCCAGAGGCTATAGGCCTCCCTTGGTCAGGGTGTGTGGATCTAATAGCCGTTTAAGTTCTTCCTCTTGCATATCCAACTCCTCGAGCGCGACCTCCAGCAAGGGACGACCCTCCGCATAGGCTCGTTTCGCGATCTTTGCGCCCTTTTCATAACCAATCACTGGATTGAGGGCCGTGACCAGAATAGGGTTGCGGGCCAGTGCTCCTTCCAGGGCCTGCTGATTAACGCTGAATCCGGCGATGGACTTGTCTGCCAGCACCCGTGCGGTATTGCTCAACAGCTCGATGCTTTGCAGCAGGTTGTAGGCGATCATCGGCAGCATCACATTAAGCTGGAAATTGCCCGACTGGCCGCCGATGGTGATGGCTGCATCGTTGCCGATCACCTGAGCACAGACCATGGCTGTAGCCTCCGGGATCACCGGGTTCACCTTACCGGGCATAATGGAAGAGCCAGGCTGCAGGGCGGGCAGGGCGATCTCCCCCAGGCCAGCCAGCGGGCCACTGTTCATCCAGCGCAGATCGTTAGCGATCTTCATCATACTGACCGCCACGGTTTTTAGTTGGCCGCTCATCTCTACTGCGGCATCCTGACTACTCAGGCCTTCGAAGAAATTTTCCATTGCCGTAAAGGGCACAGAATTGGTCTCGGCCAAACGTGCAGCAACACGACTACCCATCTCGGCATGGGCATTGATGCCCGTACCCACGGCAGTACCACCCAAAGTCAGAGCCTGTATGCGTGGCAGAGCAGAGCGAATACGGTCCATACCGTGGCGTATCTGTGCGCCCCAGCCGGATAGCTCCTGACCCATGGTTACGGGCATGGCATCCATCAAATGGGTACGACCGGTTTTGGTAATGCCTGCCAACTCGGTGGCGCGAGACTCGATGGTTGTGGCTAGATGGTCCAGAGCCGGCAACAACTGCTCATGCAACTCCAGAGAGGCCGCCACGTGAATGGCCGTAGGGAAAACATCGTTGGAGCTTTGTCCCATATTGACATGGTCATTGGGATGGACCAGAAGGCCACTTTGTTGCGAGGCCAGATTGGCGATCACCTCGTTGCTGTTCATATTACTGGAGGTGCCGGAACCGGTCTGAAAGATGTCGATGGGGAAATGTCCATCGTAGTCACCTTCGGCAACGGCGTTGGCGGCTGCCTCGATGGCTGCGGCCAGTCCTGAGTCCAGTAGTCCTAGTTGCATATTGGTATTGGCACAGGCGGCCTTGATCAGGCCCAGGGCGCGGATCATCGAGCGCGGCAGGGGCAGTCCACTGATGGGGAAATTATCTACTGCGCGTTGGGTTTGGGCGGCATAGAGGGCATCTGCAGGTACCTGCATTTCACCCATGCTGTCTTTTTCGATACGAGTTTTTGTGCTCATGATCAACGTGCTTTCCTCTACAGATGGCGGGATGAATTTAGTCTGAAGGTAATTGTAACAGGAAGGATGAGTATAGTTGAGTCAGAGGCATTTTCAGCGTCCTCTATCCGGTAGTTCATGTTAATAGTCTTATCTGTGATGACCCAATAAAAAGAGGTGTCGAAAATGATCCTATAACGCCAGCTGTAGAGGCTGGCAGGCGCCTTAATGGACAGACAATAAAAGGCCTGGATACATACAGGCCTTTTTTGTCTTGATGGTGGGTATCTGTAACTATGGTGCTGAGTACAGTCCCAGTGGGTAGCCATCGGCATCTACACCGCTAGTATCATCGCCAAAATAGACAACAGTTTTCGTACCGGTATCATCTATAAATATTAGAGATTTATCGGCGCTACCAATTATCTCAGTAGAAAGAGGGAAGTTATCGGACTTTAATGTGGTGGTTATCTTGCTCGCACTGACGGTTGTCGCCATAGGACCTGAACCATCGGCCAAGGTTGGAGTAGCACCAGTCCACGCGGCATCCACAGAGCCATCATTTGTTATAGTTCTTACTTTTGAGTAACTAGATATCTTTTGGCCTGAACATGTACCGTCGGTTGAACTCCATGTCTCTGAAATGAGTGTAAGCTCATCTCCACTGAAAAGGTATCCTTCTTTAATATCCACCAAGGATTTTACACACTGTGGTGGGTAATCTGCGTAGACGTCTGTTAGTAATATGGTACCACCTACCGAGTTTACCGATACACCGGCACCGGCTTCACAACCCGCCATCGCTGTGGCAATGGCCGTGATGGTTAATAGTTTTTTAATATTCATTGTATTGGATTCTCCATTGTATTGTTTCCGTTTAATTGTTCTATCCAGCATCCGTTATTATTATTCGGCCACAGTAGCCTTTATCTCTGTGTATTTGAATATATCGGTACTTGACTTGTGATATTCACTATACATTCTGTAAATGTGATGTGTGTCACTGGTCCATGCTGGTGTGATAGACACATGGTGGCATGATAAGTGGGTTGGGATTAAAGTCTTCGCGAGACTGGACGTTAATGGGTACAGATGAACAAAGTACACGTATCTGGAATTCTGATGGGTAGAATTTATCTTTTTGTTACCATGTGTTTGGTGAGTATCTTCCCCGCGACGGGAGGGGAGCGGCATTTCTATGCCCCCATCCACGATGCCGCCTGGACC
>JAOUJT010000097.1 GCA_029883105.1 Gammaproteobacteria bacterium | reverse complement strand
ATAAGGTGTTGAAGGCGGACGAGCGTCTGCACAAGGCACAGCTCACGGCCCTGCGCTGGAAGAATCTGGACTCACAGTGTGGTTTGCGCGAAGGCCAGATCCGTGAACTGGAAACCGGTTTTGAGGCGCAGATCGCCCGTCAGCGCGCCATCGAGGCAGAGATCGAGCAGCATCGTGAGCTGCATGTGGAGGCCACAGAGACCTTCAACGACGTACAAGGCCGTTTCTACGCCATTGGTGCCGAGATCGCCCGACTGGAACAGACCATCCACCACACCAAGGAACGCCGTCGTAACCAGGAAGAGGATCTGCAAAAGCTGGAGCAGAGCTGGAATGAGATCCAGCAGCACCTGGAAAATGATCAGCGTCGTATCGAAGAACTGCAATTGGCGCTGGAAGAGACCGAGCCGAAACTGTTAGAGCAGCAGGATGCAGAGGCGATCTCAGCGGCCGCGCTGTCTGAGGCCGAATCCACCATGCATGTGTTACAGGGTGAGTGGGACGACTTTAACCAACGGGCCGCCGAGCCGGCGCAACAGGCACAGGTAGACCGTAACCAGTTACAAAACCTGGACACCCAGCAGCAACAACTACAGCAGCGCATCAACAAACTGGAGGAGGAGGCCGGACAGATCTCCCCCGGCACCCTGGAGCAGGATATCGCCGAGCAGGAGCTGATGCTGGAAGAGCAGCAACATCAGAGCGAGGAGATGCTGGTCTCACTGGAGTCGCAAAAGGAACAGATCAGCCGTCAGCGCGAGGAGAACCATACCCTCTCTAGTCAGCAGGACGAGATCCGCAGCCAGTTGCAGAGCCAGCGCGGTCGTCAGGCTTCACTGGAGGCGCTGCAACAGGCGGCACTGGGCAAACAGGATGGCAGTATTCATGGCTGGCTGGAGTCCTGCGGTCTGACCGATGCCCGACGTCTGGCAGAGGATCTGGAGGTAGAGAGTGGCTGGGAGCATGCGGTAGAGACCGTGTTGGGTCCTCACCTGGAAGCGGTCTGCGTCGATGGCCTGGACCCGTTGGCCGGTGCCATCGCCAACCTGGACAAGGGTGAACTGAGCCTGTTCGAGACCAGTGGTGCACAGATGGATTTCGGCAAGGACTCCCTGGCCGCGCGTATCACATCGCCGTTTACTGTTTCGTTGCTCAGCGGCATCTATGCCGCCGATGACCTGGCGCATGCGCTGTCGATGCGCAAGAAGCTGCAGCCACACGAGTCGGTAGTCACCCGCGATGGCCTGTGGATGGGCCCCATCTGGCTGCGTGTCTCCAAAGAGGTGGACGAACACGCCGGGGTACTGGCGCGTGAGCAGGAGCTGAAAGAGCTGATCGGCAACATCGAGATCCTGCAGGAACAGGCCGAGACCATCGAAGAACAGTTGGCCAATGGTCAGACCCAGTTGCAGGCGCTGGAAGAGGGACGTGAGAACCTGCAGCGTGAGTTCAATCAATTGAATCAGAAGGCCGGTGAGATCAAGGCAGGTCTGTCCGGTAAGCAATCCCGGCTGGAACAGTTCCGCCAGCGTGCGCAAAAGGTCGATGACGAACTGCAAGAGCTACGCGAGCAGTTGTTAAAGAATGAAACCGAACAGGAAGAGGTACGTAGTCGTCTGAATCAGAATCTGGCACTGATGGAAGAGTTGGCGATTACTCGTGAGGCCCTCACCGGCCGCCGTGAAGAGGTACAAAACCAGCTGCAGGCCCTGCGCGATAGCGCCAAGTCGGACCGCGAGAAACTGCAGTCTCTGAACATACAAGTACAGACAATGAAGACCCAGCTAGGCTCTACCGTCGATGGCCTGGAGCGCATGCATAACCAGATGGAACAGATGGCCAGCCGCCGTGAAGAGCTGAAAGAGGCCCTCTCCGAGAAGGATGATCCGCTGGAGGATCAGACCCATGAGCTGGAGCATCAACTGAGCCGCCGTGGGCTGGTGGAAAAAGAGATGAGCGAGGCCCGAGCCAAACTGGATGAGATTGATCACACCATGCGGGAGCTGGACAAGGAGCGTCATCAGGTAGAACAGGCTGGTCAGGAGGTACGCTCCAGCCTGGAACAGCAACGTATGGGGGCACAGGAGTTGAAGGTACGTCGTCAGACCCTGATCGAGGCATTGGACGAGTCAGGTTTTACCCTGCAGGCCTTGATGGACGAGATGCCAGACGAGGCCGAAGAGGAGTCCTGGCAACAGCAGGTCAACGAGATTGGACAGAAGATCCAGCGTCTGGGTGCCATCAACCTGGCGGCCATCGAAGAGTACGAACAGCAGTCCGAGCGCAAGCGCTATCTGGATGCGCAGAACGATGATCTGAACAAGGCCCTGGAAACTCTGGAAGGGGCTATACGCAAGATCGATAAGGAGACGCGCACCCGTTTCAAGGAGACCTTCGACAAGGTCAACGCCGGGGTGAAGGAGATGTTCCCGAAACTGTTCGGCGGTGGTCATGCCTATCTGGAGCTGACCGGCGACGACCTGTTGGATACCGGTGTGACCATCATGGCGCGTCCTCCCGGTAAGCGTAACTCTACTATTCACCTGCTCTCCGGTGGTGAAAAGGCGTTAACGGCGGTTGCGCTGGTATTCTCGATCTTCCAGCTCAACCCTGCGCCCTTCTGTATGCTGGACGAGGTGGATGCACCACTGGACGATGCCAACGTGGGCCGTTTCTGTAGCATGGTGAAAACCATGTCAGAGAAGACCCAGTTTATCTTCATCACCCATAACAAGATCACCATGGAACTGGCGCAGCAACTCAATGGCGTCACCATGAAAGAACCCGGTGTCTCACGTCTGGTGGCGGTAGACGTACAAGAGGCGGCAGAACTGGCGGTGGCGAACGGCTAATGACAGAACTGCGCCTTATCCTCATCATCACCGGTACCATTTTGTTACTGGGGATCTACTATTGGGGCCGCCGTAGTCGCAAGACCGAGGCAGAGCAAGAGTATGTACGCGGTGAGGAAGACTGGCTGGAGAAGCTGGCGGAACAGCGCAAGGAAGAAAACATTCCCTATGTCACCCCGGTATTGGATGAGGAGGGCAATCCACAACGAGTGGAACCGTCCATCGGTGAGTTAGAGTTGGAAGCGGAACCCTCGGACAGTGTCATCCAACGCGCCCGTAGCAACGAACAACTGGACGAACCGGCACTGTTTACCGATGAGGTAAGCAGCGGGGGTGATGCGGTGATATCCGCCACCCGAGCAAAGCCCGCTTCAAAAGCTGAAGACCCTCTGTTCCTGGAGGAATATGCGCCACAACCAGCAACCCCTGTCGTCACAGCAAAGCCCGCAGCTTTGGATGAACCCATCGGTGAAGAACTGATCATTGTGCTCAATGTGATGGCACATGAAGGAAGCCGCTTTCCCGGTCTGGATATTCACACCGCCATGGCCATGGCCGGTATGCATCATGGTGATATGAATATCTATCACCAACATGTGGAGACCAATGGCAGCGGTCCGACTATTTTTAGCATCGCCAATGTTATCGAGCCAGGCAGTTTTGATCCCGCCAGCATGGAGGAGTTTTCCAGTCCCGGACTGGTCTTGTTCCTGCGTCTGCCGGTAGCCATTGAGTCGGGCAAGGCGTTTGAAAAGATGTTGGCCTCTGCCCGTCTGCTGGCCCAGCAACTGGATGGGGAGTTGATGGACGAGACCCGCAGCACCCTGACCCAACAGACCATCGGTCATTTGCGTGAACGTGTTGCCGCTTATCAGTTCAAGCAGCAACTGGCTCAAAGCAAAGACTAAACCCGATCAACGCCAAATAAGAAAACCGACCATGCCGATCCCAGCAGATGCACAGGCGCGTGCCGCCGAACTACACAAGCAGTTACATCACCATAACCATCTTTACTATGTGCTCGATAATCCGGAGATCCCCGATGCCGAATACGATCGCCTGCTCAGAGAGTTGCAACAGCTGGAGAGCGATTACCCGGATCTTCTGAGGCCCGACTCACCGAGCCAGCGGGTCGGTGCCGAGCCGCTGCGTGTCTTTGGCGAGGTAAAGCATGAGGTGCCGATGCTATCGCTGGGTAATGCCTTTAGCGAGGAGGAGCTGGAGGATTTCGATCGCAGGGTGCGTGAACGTCTGGGCGAGGAAGAGATCACCTATAGCTGTGAGCCCAAGCTCGACGGTCTTGCCATCTCACTTTTATATGAAGACGGCGTACTGGTTCGTGCCGCCACACGGGGTGATGGCGCTACCGGCGAAAATGTAACACAAAATGCCCGCACCATAGGAGCGATACCGCTGAAGCTACAGGGTGATTATCCCGCCATCCTTGAGGTGCGCGGCGAAGTGTTCATGCCCAAGCAGGGCTTTGAACAGCTCAACCAGCGCCAGCGTGACAAGGGCGACAAGCCCTTCGCCAATCCGCGCAATGCCGCCGCCGGTTCGCTGCGTCAGCTGGACTCGCGCATCACCGCCAGTCGTCCTCTAAGCATGTACTGCTACGGTGTGGGTAAGGTGGAGGGCGGAACGCTGGCTGGTAGTCACAGCGCCATTATCCAACAACTGGGTAGCTGGGGGCTGCGCATCTCAGATGAGCTAAAGGTGGTGACAGGAGTCAGTGCTTGCTACGAGTATTACAAAACCATCGGCGAGCGTCGCGATTCACTGGCCTACGACATCGATGGCGTGGTCTATAAGGTCGATGATCTGCAACAGCAGGAACGCATGGGTTTTGTCTCGCGCGCACCGCGCTGGGCCATTGCACACAAGTTTCCGGCTCAGGAAGAGATGACAAAACTCCTGGACGTTGAATGGCAGGTGGGTCGAACTGGTGCTCTTACTCCGGTCGCAAAACTGGAGCCGGTGTTTGTTGGCGGTGTTACCGTCAGCAATGCCACCCTGCATAACATCGATGAGATCAAACGCCTGGGTATACGCCAAAACGATACGGTGATCATCCGCCGCGCCGGGGATGTGATCCCGCAGGTGGTGAGCGTGGTGGAGAGCAAACGCGAGGATAAGGCAAAAGCATTCAGCATGCCTAAGGCCTGTCCGGTGTGTGGCTCCGATGTTGAGCGCATGGAAGGAGAAGTTGTCACTCGGTGTACCGGTGGCCTCTATTGTGCCGCCCAGCGAAAGGAGGCGATCAAACACTTTGCCTCACGCAAGGCGATGGATATTGATGGTCTCGGTGACAAACTGGTCGAGCAACTGGTGGATGCCGAATTGATCGATGATATTGCGGATCTATATACCTTAAGTGTGGAACAGGTGGCCGGTCTGGAGCGCATGGCAGAGAAATCCGCCAGCAACCTGATCGATGCGCTGCAACAGAGCAAGCAGACCTCGTTGAATCGTTTTCTGTTTGCCCTGGGCATACGCGACGTGGGCGAGGCCACGGCGCTGACACTGAGCCAGCACTACGGCAGCCTTGATAAGATCATCGCGGCGGACGAAGAGGGGCTGCAACAGGTACCGGATGTAGGCCCCGTCGTCGCGGCGCACATCGCCCACTTCTTTGCCGAGGCGCATAACCGAGTGGTAATCGACAAGCTGATCGGTGCCGGTATCCACTGGCCAGACGTGGAAGTGGTAGAAGCGGCCGAGCAACCGCTGGCAGGACAGACCTGGGTTCTAACCGGCACGTTGAGTGGTTTGTCACGTAACGACGCCAAGGCCAAACTTCAGGCCCTGGGTGCCAAGGTAGCGGGTAGTGTCTCTGCCAAGACTACAGTGGTGGTGGCTGGTGAAGCTGCAGGTTCCAAACTTACCAAGGCTGAGGAATTGGGTCTTAAGGTTTTAGATGAAGAGTCATTATTGAAGATATTGCAATCACATGAGTGATTACTTGACTAAAATAGTGAATTTTTTGTGATATTTGGGCAGAGCTAGCTGTGACGTTTACGTAGACTTGGTAGGATAATCGCAGACATCGTAAGGAATGGATTGCTATGAGTATCCGTGTATTGATCGTGGAACCCGCCAGACTGTATCAACGACTTATTGACAGTATGGTGAAGGATGTAGGAGGTACGGCAGATCTTGCCAGTAATGTTACGGAGGCAAGCGAGTATCTTGCAATAAACGATTATGATCTTCTCTTTGTTGCGGCCATCCTGGGCGACACCACGGGCATAGAATTGGCCGAACAGATCAAGCAGCAAACCCGTCATGCAAATCTAATCATTAACATAATTACCTCTGATATCGATAAGTCTACCCATGAGCAGGCGCTTGCGAGTGCTATCACTGAGGTATTCCATAAAGGTGACCTGGAAGAGGTCAGTGAGTTTCTCACTCAGTATCTGAAGAGCAATCAGAATACAGCGGTAGAGACAGGCAGCATCCTTTACGTCGAAGATGATATCGCCATGGCGCAGTATATATCCGCTGTAATGCGAGATGCAGGTTTTGATGTGGTACATACCACCATAGCGGAAGATGCATTCAAGTTATTCGGTAAGCAGGCGTTTGACTTAGTGGTTACGGATTTATTTCTCGCTGGTCGCAATAGTGGCACTACTCTGGTACGAAAGATCCGTAATCTTGGTGGAGAACAGGCGCAGGTCCCTATACTGGTAATGTCCGGCACCGAGGACACCGCTACCCGCGTGGCTATCCTGGAAAGTGGTGCCAGTGATTATGTTGCCAAGCCGGTACTGGTAGAAGAGCTGATTGCCCGCATCAGAAACCTAATCAGGATGAAAAAATTGTTTGAAAGGGTTGAAATACAGCGTAAAGCTTTACAGAAAATGGCCATGACCGACCAACTTACCGGGCTCTATAATCGACACTCTCTCTCCGATATGGCTCCAAAATATTTGAGTGAGGCCTGCAGGCATGGCATTCCACTAAGCCTGGTGGTGGTGGATGTAGATCACTTCAAAAAGGTTAACGACACCTTTGGACACAGTACCGGAGATATCGTACTGGTAGAGGTAGCGGCTTTGCTCAGAGACAGTTGTCGCAATGAAGATTTTGCTGCACGCTTTGGTGGTGAAGAATTTGTCCTGCTTTTCCCTCACTGTACACTTGAGGACGCAATAAACAAAGCTGAACAGATACGCATGGACATAGAAGGCTTAAATCCTGAAGATATACATCTAACGGCAAGTTTTGGCGTCTCCTGCTTAAGTCTTGATAAACTTTGTACCTTTGACGAACTATTTAATGATGCAGATAGTTCTGTTTATGAAGCAAAGGAGAGTGGTCGTAATCGGGTGGTGGCACATCACTAGTTTGCGCAAGGATATCTATCACTAATTCCCCGTTCATATCTGCGAATCACATCAGCCGTACTTTTCTTATACTTCGATTAGATTGATACATTATTATTCCAGTCGGATACTGCTCTCCGTGCATAAACTGTAATATTCATTGTCAGCAATGATGGTAGCCTTTGCTAATGGCATACAATGCCCATTAACCAATACAAGGTGCCTGAGGTACGAACTATATTACGATTGATGGTGAGAGTATATTAACGACTGAAATGGGCTAACACAGACAGATACCGATAATGTGACTGGTTTGCTTGAGAAGTAGACAAGACAACAGCCACTTATATGTCATATAGTATGGGCTTATACGAAATAGTGCTCTGGAATATAAATAAAGGAACTATGTGTGAGTAATAGTCTCGTTAATCTCATCACCAAGTCACAACGCTCTGTGACCATTCTGTTTACCGACATCGTTGACTCCACCCGATATTGGGGACGCAAAGGCGATATCAAGGGCCGGCTGATGGTCGATCAGCACAATCGACTGGTCTTTCCAGTGGTAAAAAAGTTTCGAGGCAAGGTGGTTAAAACCATTGGCGATGCGGTGATGGCCTCCTTTCCCGACCGTGAGGATGCCATCCGAGCTGCTATAGGCATCCAGCAGGCACTGGCAGAGTATCGCAGGAAAGATGACAGCTTTACCCTGAAATTGCGTATCGGTCTGCATACGGGACAGGCAATCGTCGAGAAGCGTGATGTGTTTGGTGATACGGTCAATGTTGCATCTCGTATAGAAGCCCATGCCGAAGCGGATGAAATTCTTATATCGAGTAGCACAGCGAGTAAGCTGAGCCGAAAAGATTTTAGAATGACCAAAAAGGACAGCTTTGTTCCGAAGGGTAAGAGCCGTTCGATCCTTGTCTACCAGATAGACTGGAAGAATACACCGTCAGTCATTAATGATATTAATTTTAATTCAGTATTACCCATTATGGCTCGACAACGTGCCGAATTGTTTCTCTATCTTAGTGCGGCTCTGGGTCTGGTCTACTTTGTTTTTCAGAAATACCTTCGTTACATGTTAGTGGAACAGGAGCGGGTGGACATACTGACCTACAGTCCACAACAGATGCTCACCGATCATCCCTATGTTATTTCTGTCTTTGTTACCGCTGCACTGTTGCTACTGGTGTCACTACGCTATCTATATATTATTCCTTTATTGTGGCTGCGATTGGTGAAAGGGCTGTTTGGTTATGCATTGATATTTTTTGCGCTGTTTTATTCGGTCGGTTTTATTCCAGCGGAATTTCGCTATAATTCGAATGAAATTTTGTACGAGTCCAGTCATCTATTTGTAGAGATTGTGAGTGATGATGCCAAGCTCTATGCACAACATCACCCCTATAGTGATGTTGTAAAATCCCCTAAGGCCAATGAGATCTATCTACAGGTCGATGTCGTGCAGACCGATGAGGCACTGTGGAATATGGTGTTAATCAAGCAGGATGTCTATGCCTGGGTAGAACGCTTACGCCCGGCCAGTGTTGGGGTGGCGGAAGCGCGACTGAGCAGTAGTAATAAATTCTACTTTCGTTATATGGATATGTATGTGCTGTTGACCTCCTTACTGGGGCTGGTATGGGGTTTCTTCAGTTTTTCGGTTAAACCAGTCTGAGGAAGATATTTGGGCTCAACATTCCTGCTGAGATAAATCTGTTTTATATGGCCGAATGTATCGTCATTGATGTATATCAAAGCAATCGATATTTTCAATGTTTGTAAAGAGATTGATACCTGCAATTTAGTGCAAAATCCACTACCATAGCGGCCTTGGTTTTTCCCCTAGGGCGACTCAGTGCAAGATACCTATATTCCCGGTCAACGTGTGATTAATGATGCAGAACTCCAATTGGGGCTGGGCACAGTATTAACGGTGGAACACCGTACCCTCACCGTTTTATTCATGGCTACCGGCGATACCCGTACCTACGCCAAGGAAACCGCACCACTGACCCGTGTGCTCTTTAGTGCCGGTGATAAGCTGACCGCCCATGATGGTGCGGTGATGCAGGTGGAAGCGATCCACGAAGAAGCCGGGCTCTTTACCTATCTGGGTAAGGATGAGCAGGGACGCAGTGTCGAATTGCCCGAAGGTCAGCTGGACAATCTGATCAAGATGAACCGTCCCAGCGACCGGTTGCTGACCAAGCAGGTGGACAAGGACAAGTGGTTCGATCTGCGTTATCTGACCCTACAACAGAAGAACAAGCTGGCCCATTCTCCGATCCGGGGCCTTACCGGCACCCGTACCAGTCTGATCCCGCATCAGCTCTATA
>JAOUJT010000003.1 GCA_029883105.1 Gammaproteobacteria bacterium | reverse complement strand
TA
Organism: Gammaproteobacteria bacterium; assembly: GCA_029883105.1. GTDB lineage: Bacteria > Pseudomonadota > Gammaproteobacteria > Thiohalospirales > Thiohalospiraceae > JABURT01. The sequence continues at coordinate 38,052 of JAOUJT010000003.1, read as the reverse complement.
CTAAAGACCCCTGATTTCCTGGTAATGATGGCATCGAGTGATGAACGTCACGCCCAAGGCCGTGTTAGAGGTACGAATCAACGGCTTCCTAAACGTCAATGCTTGTATCAACGATAAAAGTACAAGTATATTGGTCGGACATGACTGTTCTCAGATAAATCTGTATATGGCGATAGACACAATTATAGATAGCAATCAGCACATGGTGATTCATATTGTCACCGGCCCGCTAATGCTAAATGAAATCAAACAAGCCACGGTAAGGCTATATAGCGACCCACATTTTCAAGCCACAATGAATATCCTCGTCGATCTGCGTAATGGTACAGTGCGAAACCTGAGTCAGCGGGATATAGAAGAATTTGTCATCATGAATGTGCAGATGGAACAACAACGTGGGGCGGGTCACACTGCCATTGTAACTGCCCGAGATATCGATTTTGGTATCGCCCGACAGTTACAGGCCATGTTGGACAACACCCCTCGAAAGCTGGGTGTCTTTCGCGACTATCAACTGGCCGTAGACTGGTTGTGTAATAACCCTATCCCTTAACGCTTACAGGTAGGGAGAAGGCGCACCATCCGGACGGGTTCGAAACACCGTTAGGGTCCACATATACTGCTCCGGATGTTGACGGATCATCTGCTCTAACACCGCGCTCTGCCGCTCTGCATCCTTTTGCACGTCACCGCAGGGAAAGTTTTCCAGCGCTGGTTGCAGCCGAAACTCGTACTGTCCCTTACCTACGTAGGAAGTCATCACCGGCAGTACCTGTGCCCCGGTCATACGTGCCAACTTGCCCAGAGAGGTAATGGTAACCGCCTGCACACCAAAGAAAGGGGCAAAGACCCAGTCACTGCCCTGCACATGTGAGAGGTCTTCATCGGGCAGGTAATAAAAAAGAGAGCCCTGTTTGATCGCCTTAATCACAGGACGTAGGCCAGACTTGCGTTCATATAAGGTCGAATTAAAACGTAAGCGACCACGGCTCATCAACCAGTCCAATAACGGATTTTTTGCCGGCTTGATCAAACCAACACCGGGGTAGTCGAGGGTGAAGGCCATGGCACCATAATCGAGGACGATGCTATGGGCGGTCAACAGGATCACCGGTTTGCCACTGGCGACCGCCTGAGCCAGGTATTCGCCACCCTCTACACGTATCAACCTTCGCAGCCGCCGCTCACTGCCCCACCAGAGGATGCCGTAATCGAGCATTGACTGCACCAAGGTGCGATAGAGTTCGCGCAACATCTGTTCGCGTTCTTCAACACTCTTGTCGGCAAAGGCCATGGACAGATTGATGCGGGCAATACGCTGGCGATTTCCCTCTCGTGCCGCCAGCCGATTGCCCAGCTTATACGCCAACCATTCGCGCAGCTGCCAGGGCATTAGGCCGAGTACCCAGAGCAATAATATGCCCAGCCAAACCGCCCAATAACGCGGGCGCAAAAATTGCCATTGAAAGCGGGGAGTGAAACGATTTGAAGCCTTACTCATTGGATCTCGCTAAGTAGTCTGTCCATCATCTGTTCTGCCTGGCCAGCGTACGCGCGACCAAACAGATTAAGGTGGTTGAGAATATGGTACAGGTTATAGAGCCGCTTGCGTACCTGGTAGCCTTCATCCAAGGGCCAGGCCTCATTATAAGCGGCATAAAATCTCTCCCCAAAACCTCCGAACAACTCCGTCATCGCCAGATCCGCTTCACGATCACCATAATAGGTCGCCGGATCAAACAACACTGGCTGAGCATTCTCATCAAAACCGTAGTTACCCGACCACAGATCACCATGCAGTAGCGATGGCTGTGGTATGTAAGTGCCGAACAGGCAATCAAAGCCCTCCAGCACGCGTTGGCCTTTCTCCAGCAGAGATCCGCCATAGCCCTTCTGCTCCGCCAGGGCCAACTGTGCCGAGAGGCGACGCCAGCGCCAGAATTCAATCCAGTTATCACTGGGGCTATTATCCTGTTGGGTCAAACCGATGGTATTGTTACGCTGCCACCCAAATTTTGACCCGCGGCAACCATGCATGGCTGCCAGTTGCCGGCCCAGCAATTCATCTGAACCCTTATTACCCAACTGCAAATACTCCATCAGCAGATAGGATTGTTGGCCGATGACGCCCCAGGCATGTACTTGCGGTACCCTGATGGTTTTGCTGGCCGCCATATCCATCAAGCCCTCTGCCTCGGCAGCAAACATTTCCACGAAACCGGCATCATGCGTTTTTATGAAGTAATATTCACCCCCTCCACTTCGAAGACGATAGGCAGTGCTAATATCACCACCAGCGACCGAATCATAGGCGGCAATGGTAAATGGTGTTGCCAGGGTCTTACTGATCTCTTCACCCAACTGCTGCCAAAATGTCATGCCACAAGCTCTCAAACGTGCGTAATTTGTTAACAATGTTAAATCATCTTAAAATTTACAGAAAACGGTGGCAGATTTCACCAGAAACGGCCTTTGTTACCGATAGTCATAATGCAAGGTTTGAAAAATCCTTGTCAATAATGTCGTCGTGTCACCCTAAACACTGCGATCTCCATCATAATAGTAAACAGATTACACAGACATAGAGTGCTACGGATATGAAGTCCATTTTTATTGTTGATGACGATGACGATATACGCTTAATCATCGAATACATGCTGGAACGAGAAGGTTATCAGGTCACCACAGCCAAGGATGGAAAAGAGGCGATGGATCTTATCGGCCAGATAGATGTACCCGATCTTGCGCTATTTGACGTCATGATGCCCTATGCCGACGGCTTTGAAGTGCTGGGCTTTGCCCGTGAGCAAAGCAAATGGGATCAAACTCCCATTATCATGTTAACGGCAAAAAATCAGGAATCGGATATCGTCAGGGCCCTGGACAATGGTGCCAGCGATTATGTGGTGAAACCATTCAAGCCCAACGAACTTTTAGCCCGTATCCGTCGCCAGCTACACTAATCCTCTCATCGCTATGCAAGGAGCTATCATTACCAGGATATTACTGCTCGTCTCGATGCTGATGATGGTATGGAGTTACAGCGCTCAGGCCGGCAGCAGACAGGAGCTACAAGTATTCCATCGCTACAGCAGTTTAAATTCCGGCCTTAGTGACTGGTCTGACTGGACACTCTCCTGGCGTAGAGAACAGGATGCGGACAACCGTTACTATCTTGAGCTGAATGATATCTACCACTTCGATGTACGCGATCAAAAGATTGCTCTGGGCTACCATCACGACAGCAGTGCCACACTGCAATATCAAACCGAACTAACCACCAGTACGGCTCATAGTCTCTATCCCTCTTACAGTCTCTATGGTGGTATCGAAACCAAATTGGGCCAGCCGCTGATACTCAATTCTGGCCTACGATTTTCACACTACGACAAAACCAACCCGGTTACGATGCTCAACAGTACGGCTGATAGCCTGTTATTCACCGGACGTCTCGATTATTACTCGGGCAACCATCTCTATTCCTATAGTCTTTATCTCACCCGCATGCAGGGATTGACCCTGGCAGATAATGCCCTTACCCATAGCATTAAATATGCATATATATATAACGATATGAATAATATTTATCTTAGTTATGCTCAAGGTGATGAGATCGATTTCGATCCCGAGACGGACTTAGGTAGCAGCGCCATACAATCCATAACACTGGGAGGCATGCATTGGATGAACCAAAGGCTTGCGATCGTATACACTGTAGCCAGGCACAATGTTTCCAGCACGAATTTTGGCTACCAACGAAATGAATTATATCTCGGGATTCGTAAACTCTACGGATAGACTTGTTCAATTTGGACTTTGGGCCTCGATCGGTGCGGTAGGGGTTACCATCTGCCTTATTATCTATATATTTTTCTTTCGCATTGTTCAGTTATGGCGCGAAGCTGCCCAACAACGCTTCCACAAAACCTGGCGACCTCTATTGGCTTTATGCCCATCACACATACCAGATGTGCTACCTAAACTATCGACCAGTCATCATCTCAGTATGCTTTCGCTATGGAATCATTACTACAACATCATCCACGGTGATGCATCCGGTAACCTTCTGATTTTAGGCGAACGCATCGGGCTGCCTCGTATCGCACGAGTACAACTCTTCCGTACTGATAAACGCCATCAATTGATCGGTCTGCTGACACTGGGAAATATGGCTTCACGTGAAGATTGGCCCTTGCTGGATCGATTCGTCCATATGTCCGATACCAGTACCTCGCTGGTCTCCATGCGGGCACTATTTCAGATCAATCCACATCGAGCACTGCATACGATGTTGCCCTATCTGGTGAGTCGTAGTGACTACCCTACGGCTCAGATAGCGACCCTGCTGCAAAAGATTCCTTCGCATGAGATTTGCCCGCAGCTTACACTGCATATGATGCTAAACCTGGGTCAGGGTTCTTCCCATCTACTACGCTTAATGGAATCCTGCCATTGTTCCATCAACCGACAAGTATTTGCCAGCATCATCAAGAAACAGCCAGATGATCATATTGTCTCCACGGCACTAGCCCTGATTTCTGATCACAAGGCGCTGGATCTAATCCTACCCTTTACTAAGCACGACCGTTGGCACATACGTGTCCATGCGGCAACGACACTGGGTAGACTCGCAACCAAGGAGCACTTACCTCTCTTATTAGCACTGCTGGCTGATCGAGAATGGTGGGTGCGTTATCGTGCCGCACAGGCGATCACCGGCCTACCCTTTCTACGTACAGCGGATCTAATTCGACTGTTAAACTCTATCGACGATCGCTATGCCAGCGATATGCTCAAACAAGCTATGGCGGAACAGGGATATGAGTGAGTACATCCAGATATTTGAATGGGTGTTCCTCATTTACTTTATCATCCTTAATGTGGGCTATATCAGCCTCAATATCATCGCATTAATGTACATCAACCGTTACATCAATGTTCTCTCGTCAGACAGTATGCCCACCTCTCTGGGCGGTATGGAACCACCGATAAGCATCCTGGTACCCGCCTACAATGAAGAGACTGGAATCGTAGCCTCGGTGCACGCCATGTTGCAGCTGCACTACCCCGAATTTGAAATACTGGTGGTCAATGACGGCTCTAGTGACGATACCCTACAGTCACTAATAAACGAGTTTGATCTGCGGCCCTTCCCTGAAGCCGCGCGGTTACGCCTGGAGACTCAACCGATCCGTGCGGTATATCTGTCGAAAAAATTTCACAACCTACGTGTGGTGGATAAGCAAAACGGTGGTAAGGCCGACTCCCTCAACGCCGGTATCAATATCAGTCGCTTCCCGCTGTTCTGCGTGGTGGATGCCGACTCAATCATGCAACACAACTCTCTGCAGCAGGTGGTACAACCCTTTATTGAGAACCCCCTTACCATTGCCGCTGGCGGTACCATACGTATATCCAATGGCTGCACTGTCGAACGCGGATTTCTTTCCAAGGTGGCTCTACCCCACAACCCGCTGGTACTGGTACAGATCGTCGAGTACCTGCGGGCCTTTCTGTTTGGCCGCATGGGCTGGGCACCATTGAATGCGCTGTTGATCATCTCCGGTGCCTTCGGTGTATTTAAAAAAGAGACGGTGATCCATGTCGGTGGTTATCGCGCAAATACGGTGGGTGAAGATATGGAACTGGTGGTACGCATGCACCGAATCATGCGCCAACAGGGTAAACCCTATAGCATCACCTTTGTCCCCGACCCCATCTGCTGGACCGAGGCCCCCAGTGACCTGGCCAGTCTCAAGAGTCAGCGGGTACGCTGGCAACGCGGTCTGGCAGAAAGCCTGACACTTAATTTTTCGCTGATGTTTAACCGCAAGGGCGGCACCGTCGGCTGGCTCGCTTTCCCCTATATGGTTATCTTTGAACTGCTGGGTCCGTTTCTTGAGGTGGCCGGCTATCTGTTCTTTTTTTCTGGTCTCATCTTTGGCTTTATTAACACCGATGCAGCGGTCATCTTCTTTATTGCCTCCTTTGTGTTTGGTCTGTTGCTGTCTGCGGTCGCGCTATTGCTGGAGGAGATCTCCTTTCACGTCTACCCCAAGCTACGTCACACACTCATTCTTTTCCTTGCCGTGGCATTGGAAAACTTTGGCTACCGACAACTCAACTCATTCTGGCGTCTTCAAGGTATGCTGCAATGGATGCTGGGCAAAAAAGGCAGCTGGGGCAACATCAAACGTGTGGGCCATGAAAAGAAATAAATGCCCGAACACGAGCGCGCAAAATGACCCGGGGATTTGTCACAAAAGTGTTACGCCTTTATTTATCAACACGGCCACTTATTCACAGTAATATACAGATCAAACACTTAGCCCACCCGAGTAACTTTCTATCCGCTTTAAACCTATAAAAACAGCATAACACATTGATTTTCAATACTTTATGCGGATAGTACAAAACGTAACCAATTTGTCACGAAGCCAGCTACCATGCGAGTTTAGGGGACTTTAACAGAACTTATCCACTGACTTATCCACAGCTTTTGTGGATAAAGGCACTTTATCTTTTGTAACAACCAGTTAGCACAGCATTAGCATATTATTGATCCATGCCTACAGTAAATAATCGCTCCGCAGAACACCCTTCGGCTCACTTCATGCGGCTTTATACACAGCGCCTTTTAAAACAATCAGTTATCTTGCAGCATTCATTGAATTACTCGATTTTATACTACAAAAACAATATAACTTATTATTATTCCTAGTTTTTTTTGAATTATGAAAAACAATCACTATACGCTCCAACACGCGATTAACATGCCACCTGCAAGCCCTGGCCCCCATCTTATCCACCAACTTATCCACAGAAATAGTCGATAACTATCACAGTAACGATACTTCCCCCTGCTGAGTAATGAGAGTGATAGAATCCACCTATGCCAAGCCCATCCCCTTCATACCTGCGATTAGCGATTCCCACCCCCTTGCGGCGCCTGTTCGACTACCTGCCTCCAGAGGGCATGCTCGACCAGGAACTGTCCCCGGGACTGCGGGTAAAGGTGCCGTTTGGACGCAGTACCGTGATCGGCATCCTCCACTCTGTGGTGCAACAGACGGATGTGCCCGCCAGCAAGCTACGTCGTGCCACAGAGATCATCGATGCTCAGCCCCTCCTGCCGCCATCAATACTAAAGCTCTTACTCTGGGCCGGGGAGTATTACCACCACCCCATGGGGGAGGTAATGCAAAATGCCCTGCCCGTCCTGCTCCGGGAAGGTCGTCCCGCCGAGGTGCGTGGACTCTCCCATTGGCTACTGAGCGAGGCAGGCAGTGTGATCGATACCGTGACGTTAGGGCGGGCAAAGAAACAGGCGGCCTTGCTGGCCTTGTTGCAAGAGCACAGGGAGCTGGGAGCAGAACAGCTGCAGCCATTGATGAACAGCTGGCATGAGCCCATGCGGCGTCTGCAGGAAAAGGGCTGGGTTGAGCAACAGGAGCGCTCCTGTCTACAGGTTAATATCGACACCACGAACGATAAAAACCTGCTCCTTAACCCGGAGCAACAACATGCGGTAGAGCAGCTCTGCGCACGACTGGGACAATTTCATAGCGCTCTACTGGAAGGCGTCACCGGCAGTGGCAAGACCGAGGTCTATCTGCAGATCATCGAACAGGTATTGGCCCGGGGTGAGCAGGCGCTGGTGCTAGTACCGGAGATCGGGCTTACCCCGCAACTACTGCAACGCTTCCGTAGTCGTTTTTCCGTCCCCATCGCGGTGCTGCATTCAAGCCTGTCGGATCAGGAGCGCCTGTGTGCCTGGCTGAAAAGCGGCGAGGGCGAGGCCGCCATCGTCATCGGCACCCGTTCGGCGGTGTTCACCCCCCTGGCTCGCCCCGGCCTCATCATTATTGATGAGGAACACGACGCCTCATTTAAACAACAGGAAGGCTTTCGCTACTCCGCCCGCGACCTGGGCATTAAGCGCGCCCGTGATGAATGCATCCCCATCCTGCTTGGCTCCGCCACCCCTTCATTGGAGAGTCTGCATAATGCCCTCTCCGGTCGCTTTGCCCACCTGCCACTGAAGCAACGGGCCGGTGCTGCACAGGCACCAACCATGTCCTTATTAGATATACGCAGTCAGTCCATGGAAACCGGCCTCTCTGCCCAGCTCATCGAAGCGGTACGACAAACCCTGGAGAAAGACGAACAGGTCTTGTTGTTCCTCAACCGTCGTGGCTTCTCACCGATATTGATGTGCCATGACTGCGGTTGGGTCAGTGCCTGTAAGCGCTGTGATGCCAACCTCACCTTCTACCGTCAGCACAATCGCTTGCGCTGCAACCACTGTGGTAGTGAACAGCGAGTGGAACCGGCCTGTCCCGCTTGTGGCAGTGTCGACCTGCGCGACATCGGCCATGGTACCGAGAAGATCGAGGAGAGCCTGGTAGCTCTATTCCCGCACGAGACCATCGTCCGCATCGACCGTGACAATACTCGCCGCAAGGGCAGTCTGGAAGCTCTGCTGGCACAGGCACAAAGTGGTGAGGCGCGCATCCTGCTGGGTACACAGATGCTGGCCAAGGGGCACCACTTTGCCAACGTCACCCTGGTGGGGATCCTCGACTCGGATCAAGGTCTGTTCTCGTCCGACTTTCGTGCCGCCGAACGTATGGCACAACTGATTATTCAGGTGGCCGGACGTGCCGGCAGGGCCGAAAAACCCGGCCGTGTGTTGATCCAGACCCACCACCCTGACCATCCTCTGTTACTCAGTCTGATCCGCCATGGGTATCAGGGCTATGCCGAGGCGGCGCTGGCAGAGCGGAAGCTGGCAGAGATGCCACCATACAGCCACCTGGCCCTAATAAGAGCGGAGGCAGTGGATGCCAGCCTACCGTTCGACTTTCTTCAAGAGGCCCTGTCATGCTGTTTGGCATTGAACCTACCAGAGGTTCAGGCCTGGGGACCGGTGCCGGCACCGATGGAGCGTCGTGCCGGTCGCTACCGTGCACAACTCTTATTGCAATCCTCGCAACGCGCGCCGCTGCACAAACTGCTACAACAACTGGCCCCCCAACTGGAAGGCCTCAAATCGGCGCGCAAGGTACGCTGGTCACTGGATGTAGATCCCTCCGAGATGTTTTAGCCCTGATCCCGCCACGACCATTTCCATTACCGCGCAGACAGGGGATAATGGCGGTCTTAACCGAATATATTAAAAGAGATAACAGCCGATCTATGAAAGCGCACCTGCATAACCTTCTCGCCAAGAGCCTACGCACCCTGCAAACACAGGGCGAGCTGCCTGCTGATCTGGACACAACGATCCACGTCGAGCACACTCGTGACAGCAGCCATGGCGACTATGCCTCCAACCTGGCCATGACCCTGGCCAAGGCGGCAAAACGTAACCCGCGTGAGATTGCCCAGCAGATCCTCGACACCCTGCCGCAAGACAAGGCTGTGGTGAAGACCGAGATCGCCGGGCCCGGCTTTATCAACTTTTTTATCAATGCCGACGCCAATCGTGCGGTGGTGCAGCAGATCCTCAATGCCGGTGACAAATTTGGTCGCGCCAAGGTCGGTAACGGCCGCCGCGTGATGGTGGAGTTCGTCTCCGCCAACCCCACCGGTCCACTGCATGTGGGTCATGGCCGAGGTGCCGCCTATGGTGCCACCGTCGCCGATCTGCTGGAGGCCATCGGTTACGACGTGCATCGCGAATACTACGTCAATGATGCCGGCCGGCAGATGGACATCCTCGCCACCTCCGTATGGTTGCGCTACCTGGAGCTGTGCGGCGAAGAGATCGTCTTCCCCGCCAATGGCTACAAGGGCGACTATGTCTGGGACGTGGCGGCAAGCATCCATCGAGGCCATGGCGATGCCATGCGGATTGGAGCATTTGAAGTATTTGATGAAGTCGCGGACGACGAACCTGCCGGTGGCGACAAAGAGGCCCACATCGACGGCCTGATCCAGAGCGCCAAGACCCTGTTGCGCGATGACCAATACCGCCTGATCTTCGACAGTGGATTGAACTACATCCTCGATGATATTCGTGACGATCTGGAACACTTCGGCGTCAACTATGACGAATGGTATTCAGAACGCTCACTGACCGATTCCGGTGCCGTAGAAAAGGCACTAATGCGCCTGCGCGAATCCGGACATATGTATATAAAGGATGGGGCCGAATGGTTTAAGTCTACCGACTTCGGTGACGAAAAGGACCGCGTGGTGGTTCGTGACAACGGCCAGTCGACCTATTTCGCCTCCGACATCGCCTATCACATGGACAAGCTGGAACGCGGCTTCGACCGCGTCATTGACGTCTGGGGTGCCGATCACCACGGCTATGTACCGCGCGTCCGTGCCGCTCTAGAGGCGCTGGGTGATGACCCATCAAAGATGGATGTACTGCTGGTTCAATTTGCTGTGCTCTATCGCGATGGCAAAAAGGCACAGATGTCGACCCGCTCAGGTGAGTTCATCACCCTGCGCCAACTGCGCAAAGAGGTGGGTAACGATGCCGCACGCTTCTTCTATGTGATGCGAAAGGCAGAGCAACATCTGGACTTCGATCTGGATCTGGCCAAATCACAGAGCAACGACAACCCCATGTACTACATTCAGTACGCACATGCACGGGTTGCCAGCGTGATGCGCCAACTGGCCGACAAGGGCTATAAATATGATCAGGTCCATGGCCTTGCCAATCTGGCCCGTCTTACCGAGTCTCACGAAGCGGCCTTGTTTACCCGCCTCTCACGCTACCCGGAGATCCTTGAACAGGCTGCAGTCAATCATGAACCGCACCAACTGATGTACTACCTGCGTGAGCTGGCCAATGAGTTCCACACCTATTACAACGCCCATCAATTCCTCGTTGACGATGCGGCACAGCGTGATGCTCGCCTGGCCCTGATCAATGCCACCAAACAGATATTGGCCAATGGCCTGAACCTGTTGGGTGTATCGGCACCGGAGAGCATGTAGAGATGGCACGCGGCAAAAAGAAATCACCGGCTTGGGCATGGCTGCTCACCGGTATGCTCATCGGCCTGTTTGCCGCCTTTCTGGTCTATCTGAATGACACTCGCGGCAGCTCTGGTCCCAGCGCCAAGACTGAGCGCCCTGCGGGTAAGAAACAGAACAGCAGTGAAGCCAGTGGTGCCAAATTCGATTTCTATACCATCCTGCCGGATATGGAGATCCCGGTGCCGGATATCCAGGAGATCCTGCCGGATTTCACCGCACCGCCACATACACAAAGCCCCAGCTCCAACACATCACCAACAAATATCTCCAACCCGGTGGCCGAAGGTACCTACGTGCTACAGGCCGGCGCCTTTCGCAGTGTCGAAGAGGCTGATCGACTTAAAGCCAAGATGGCCCTGCTGGGCGTCATTGCCCATATCGAAAGTGCCGAGATCAACGGCATCACCTGGCATCGGGTACGCATTGGGCCTTACGCCAACATGGCTAAACTGAACGATGCCAATAATCGCCTGAAGGAAAACGGCATTACGGCCATGCTGTTGAAACTAAAAGGCTAGCCACGCAATAAACGCCAGGGACTGGCGTGGTTGTTTCTGACCCCTACCACCATACTGACTATCTATCTGAATATTACATTGATCGCATCGGCTTCACGATTTCTTTTATATGATGTTTGCCCTGCTCTCCAGCACTCTGCTAATCCACTACTACGAATACAACCGTATCAATCATGTGATGCAACTGGAAACGGCCTCACTGACAGTGAGACTCACCGGCCTCTTGAACCGCCGCAAGATCAGTGAGGTGAGCAATGATGAGATCATATGCACTCACCGCTAGCTGCCACCTTTAAGCGCCATACTTATCGACATCGATCACTTCAAGCTGATCAATGACGAACACGGGCATTATGTGGGTGAATGTCATCACCGGCCTTACCAGACTGTTGACAAAAAACTCGCGCAATACCGATATCATTGCGTGCTGGGACGGCGAAGAGTTTATTGTCCTCTGTCCACATACATATATCGATGGGGCAAAGATTACTGTCGAAAAACTTCACCTCGCGATACGCGAGCATATGTTCATTAACAGCATTTACGTCACCGTTAGCTTTGGGGACCCCAAGTACGAACTTCGAATAGCTGTTCTTTAAACGCCTCGATGATGCCCTCTACCAGGCCAAAGACACTGGCCGCAATACTGTGGTTGTGGTTTAGCATTTGACGGACAGATCTGTGCTTTAGTCATCTGAGTTCGTCAAATCACTTCCCTTAGGTGTCCACTTTCACAATTCACGCCTATTGCCACAGTAATAAAAAACCGCTGGATGAGCCGCACCATAAATCCTGAGTCTTGAAAGTTGAGCCCCACCCACTCCCAAGCTATACCCATATAACCGATAAGGATAATACCGATAAGATTGTGTCGTAGATTTAACAAAAATACCGCCCATATCGATATAAAAAGGGGTCAAATGTAAATTTTGTGTCCTAATTGTGTCAATTGTTTCCCGACTAAAAAGCTTTGGTAATAGCTACCCACCACCTATAGAACCAGCCCCCGTTTAGGTCGAAAGTTCTCTTAACGCGACATGAAATGGGAATCAAGAACATGCGTACACTGATAATCACCACCCTGATACTGACCAGCCTGGCCCTGCAATCTGCCATAGCTGCGCAGGTAACCGGTAGCGCCTCAGTCCGCATCCTCGAGCCCATTAAGATCAGCATGCAACTGCCAGTATCTGAAAGCACTAACCAACAAGCCAGCAAGGCCAACTCTATTAACCATATCTCCATCTCTGCCGACCGAGATCACCACTACGTGCTTTCCTACAACACTCAGGATACCTGCAGCCTGATTGGTGAAAATTCCAAGACCAGTCACAGCCGTTGTTCCACTGCCACGGTAAACTTCAATTAGTCTACAAACCGCACGAATCACCACCTTACACTACAGATTTACTTCTCTCCCTTCTTCACAGCCTTTATCATAGGCACATGTTCTTCATCCTCTTCCTCATCCTGTTTGCGCTGCTTATCTTCGGCCCGCAGTATTATGTCCGTCATGTATTGAAGAAATACAGCACTATCCACGAGCGTCTGCCCGGCAGTGGTGGTGAACTGGCCCGGCACTTGCTGGATCGCTTCTCCTTATCCGAGGTCAAGGTGGAGCTTACTGAGCAAGGCGATCATTACGACCCCATCACCAAAGCGGTACGCCTGAGTCAGAGTAATCTTGAAGACAGATCTCTCACCGCCATTGCCGTGGCCGCACACGAGGTCGGTCATGCCCTGCAAGATGCCGACAGTGATCCGATGTTTGAGGTAAGGAGTCGCATGATTCGTGTAGCAAGGATTGCGGAAAAGGCCGGTGCGGTCGCCATGTTCGCGATCCCGGTATTGACCTTGCTGAGCAGAAGCCCCGTGCTGGGACTGGTCACTCTGGTATTGGCTGTGGGCTCTTTTTTAGGTGCCACCCTGGTCCATTTGGTGACCTTACCGGTGGAGTGGGATGCCAGTTTCGGCAGGGCCCTGCCTATCCTCACTCAGGGTGAATACATTAATAAGAAGGAAACCCGAGCGGTTAAACAGATACTGCGTGCGGCAGCACTGACCTATGTGGCGGCTTCACTCACCAGCCTGCTGAACCTGAGCCGCTGGATTGCCATTTTGCGCCGCTGATGTGAAGACGTATCTTCTACCGCAAAAAGATATTTTCTTGACAGGATGCACGAATCAAACATCCGCTGTATAGATAAGCAGGAGAAAGGTCGCAGTCTGTAGCAAAGCTACAGACTGGACGAAAAATCTAGCCGGAGAAGGCCAACAGGACGGTGAGAAAGAAAAAAGCGCCGGTGGTAGCCAACAGGATATATTGTATTGCCTGACAGTTGCTTAGCTTGTTGGTTAACACCTGAGACTCAGATCTGGATCGGGCAAAGTCCATTTCGGCATTGGCCTTGGCACGTTTTTGCATCGCCAGATCTTCTCGCATCTTCTGTACCCGTTCCTGCAGAATTTCGATCTGCTCTTCCGGAGTGATCTGTTCCTCTGCCTCTGTTTTTTTCTTCTCTCGATCAGGGCCAAGGAAGACCAGTGACGGCGATTCTCGATCCATATGAAACTTCAGTGCATGCTCATAACCGCGGTACTCGGCATAGACCTTGGAGTCCATTTCATCTTCGCCGTTTACTCTCGGTTGCAACCAGGCGACCTTGGAAGAGATCTTTTCAGGTGTCCATTCCTGCGCCTTGCGGTAGGCCTCTACATATGAAAAGGCATCATCCGCCATAAAGGACATAAAATCACTGCTCATCTAGACTGCTCCAATCCGTCTGACTCTTATCACAGCAAGCACCACTGTGTTATTCATCAAAATTAAAATGCTTTTTTACGTCACTGAGGATTTCCCAATGACAGGTCATACCGCTGGGGAATGTCACCAAGTCGCCCTTTCCCATGCGTACAGGTTCGCCGTTCTCCGGTGTTACCAACACATCCCCTTCGAGGAAGTAACAAGTCTCAGTGGCATCATACTGCCAGGGGAAGGAGGATACCTCTTTACTCCAAATCCCCCAGTTATGTACCCCTAAATCTTGCAGACGGCATGCATCTGCCTGGGGTTCTAGCTTAATCTGACTCATGCTGTGCCAACATATTGTATATATCGGTTTGATCTCAAAAGAGTTTAATCTTCGAGGTAAGTATAACCGCTTAATCCGGCGATGAGATCCTTCAGATAGGCCTGTTTGCTTGTTTGTGACAGATCTGACACCTTCAGCTTGTCACGGTAGCGCTGTTCCAGCTCGGAGATCTCAATATCGACATAGCGTAGCACTGCATCGACGCCATCACCCTGGCGGGGCTCAGACAATTCATAGCCATCACCATTAAAAACCACATTTATTGAATGTGTATCACCAAACAGATTGTGCATGTCACCGAGGATCTCCTGATAGGCCCCCACCAGAAAAAAGCCCAGCACATAGGCTTGCCCTGCTACCAGTGGATGCAGGGGCAGGCTGCTCTCCAGCCCTTCACCATCCACATATTCATCGATACGTCCGTCCGAATCACAGGTTATATCTTGCAATACCACCCGTCTGGTGGGCCTCTCCTGCAAACGATGCAGGGGCATAACCGGGAAGATCTGGTCGATGGCCCATACATCCGGTAGAGACTGAAAGAGGGAAAAATTGCAGAAATACTTATCTGCCAGCTTTTCGTTCAGCTCGTCGAGGATGCTGCGGTGGCTGCGTGAGGCAGGCTTAAGCTGTTCACGTACAGCAAAACAGATGGCCGTGTAGTACTGCTCTGCCAACGCACGTTGTGGAAGATCCACCAAGCCATGGGTATACATAGCTTGCAGCTCTGCCAGCCAATTGATGGCATCGTGATACAACTCGCTGATTGGGCGTTTACTGTCCAATTGCAAACTCTGTAGCCCCTGCCACATATCCTGTAACAGCAGGGGTGCCTGGTCCCCTGGTGGCAGCAAGTCTTGGCTATCCTGGGACTCCACATCCACCACATTGGTGATCAACACCGCATGGTGTGCGGTCATGGCCCGCCCTGACTCGGAGACGATGTGGGGCTGTGGAAGGTCCAGTTCACGACACACCTCCCAGAGGGTATGCACCACATTCTTGGCGTATTCGTGCAGGCTGTAGTTCATCGAGCAGGCACTACGCGAACGGGTACCCTCGTAATCGATGCCCAGTCCTCCGCCCACATCCACCACCGTGATCTTCACCCCAAGGCGATACAGTTCGGCGTAATAGCGCGCCGCCTCACGCATGGCGTGGTGGATATCACTGATATTGGCCAGTTGCGAGCCCAGATGAAAGTGGATCAATTGCAGACTGTCCAGCAACTGGGCCTCACGTAAACATTCTATAACCTGTAATACCTGAGAGGCGGTGAGACCGAACTTGGCCTTTTCACCGCCGCTGTTCTGCCACTTACCCGCCCCCACAGAGGCCAGACGTACCCTCACCCCCAGTTGCGGGCTAATGCCCAGCTTTTGCGACTCTTCCAGTACCAAATCCAGCTCGGACAGCTTCTCCAGTACCAGATAGACCTTATGGCCCAGGGTCTGTCCGATAAGGGCCAGACGCACGTACTCGCGATCCTTATAGCCATTGCAAACAATAACACTGCCCTGCGGTGCCAGCCCCAACACCGCCATCAACTCCGGTTTGCTGCCCGCCTCCAGACCCACGCCGCTATCGCGGGCGGTAATGATCTGTTCCACCACCCCACGCTGCTGGTTGACCTTGATGGGATAGACAGCGCTATAGCCGCCCTCGTAGCCATCCTCCGCCATCGCCGCCTCAAAGGCGCTGCACAGGCTATTTACCCGATCCTGCAGGATGTCACCAAAACGCACCAAAACTGGCAGATTCAGCGCCTTTTTGTGGATCTCCTGCACCAGTTCGTAGAGGTCGACACCGCTTGGCTGCGCCCGGTTTGGTCGCGCCTCCACATGCCCTGCGGCATTGATATCAAAGTAGCCCCCGCTCCAGTGGAGGATGTTGTACAGGTCGCGGGAATCTTCTACCGACCAATCGGTGGCAGGGGTGCTGCTGGGCTTGGACATCGTTTCTGGGGCATCCTGATGACGACAAATTAGTTCAATAGTAATATTATTCGCGACTACGCACTATAGGCGCATCACTGTTGGAGACCTTCACCCTATGAGTCTGAATGAAAACTGGTTCACCGAAGCCAATGAAGAGACCGGTACCGGCTTCTCACTGAAGATCAAGGCCAAGCTGTATGAGGAACAGACCCCGTTCCAGAAGCTGGAGATCTACGACACTGAAACCTTCGGCAAGCTGATGATCCTCGACGGCTGCACCATGGTCTCAACTCGTGACAACTTCCTCTATCACGAAATGATGTCCCACCCGGCCCTGTTTACCGTCAAAGCGCCCAAGCGGGTGCTGATCATCGGCGGTGGCGACTGCGGTACCTTAAAAGAGGTACTGAAACACCCTGAGGTAGAACTGGCCCAGCAGATCGACATTGATGAAGCGGTCACCCTCGCCTCGGAAAAATATTTCCCCGAACTATGCGAGTCCAATAATGACCCACGTGCGGAACTGAAATTTATCGATGGTATTAAATGGGTTGCCGAGTCTGCGCCAGGCAGTTACGACGTTATCATCGTCGATTCTACCGATCCGGTCGGTCCTGCTCTGGGTCTGTTCAGCGTAGAGTTTTACCAAAACTGTTTTAATGCCTTAAGCGAAGGTGGTGTCCTGGTACAACAGAGTGAATCACCGCTTACGCATCAGACATTGTTAAAAGAGATGCACACGGCGTTTAAAGAAGTGGGCTTCAGCGATACCAAGACTCTGCCCTTCCCACAGCCCATCTACCCGACCGGCTGGTGGTCCTGCACTATGGCAGTAAAGGCTGGTCAGGCAGAGGCATTTCGTGAGACAGACAGCACCAACAAGGACTTTAAGACACGTTACTACAATGCAGGAATCCATAAGGGTGCGCTGGCGAGTCCGCCGATGTTTGCGGATGAGATCGGTATTTAAATAATCTCGCCCGCGATTGCGGGCTTTTTTACAGTCTATTTTCTCTTACTTCATCACCGCCACTACCGCGATATTGCCAAACAGGTGTGTGCGTTCGTCATAGAAATATCCCTTACGCTTTTGTAACCAGGGCACCAATCCACCTGCCGCCATAAATCTCTGATAGTCCTGATAGTGGCCGGGATTCACGGTATCAAAGTTGGATTCATCCAAGGTGGTAAGTTTACTCAGCATATTATTGATCACACTGGGAGGGGGCACGGTGTAATCAACAGCAATAATGATACCTGTATTCTTTACCGCATCTTCCACGCGCTGCCATACTTGCTCACGTTGTTCTTCACCCAGTTCATGCAGGGTCATGCCGATGACGGCGGCGTCGAACTGTTGATGGTAAGGGAGGGCTTCTGCACGGGCGACCTTTGGGATGATGCCGTATTGACTACGTGAATATTCCGCCATAGTCGGTGAGCCGTCTACCGCCTGCACCGACATGCCGCGCTGCTGGATCATGTACGCCAGTGCCCCACCACCGGAGCATACATCCAGTACAGTACGCGCACCGATGCGCTGCAGCATATCCAGTACCGAATGACGCACTCTGCGTAAAAAGAAATTTTGTATGCCTATGGCCCAGGGTAACGCAGATTTCACCGGTGCATAGTTGTCCGTAGAAGTACCTTCCATTACATCCCCTTTATTTTATCTAATGATAATTATTCTTTTGTCATTAATCTTTCCAAACGCAGACGATGACGTTCATCAAACAACCGCCGTGCACCCAACCACACTGCCACCATGGTGCCGAAACCGGTGCCGACGGTGATCAAAAACATGATGAGTATTTGATACTTCACTGCCTCCAGTGGAGGACTGCCGGCGAGGATCTGACCGGTCATCATTCCCGGCAGACTCACCAGGCCTGCTGCTGCCATGGCGTTTATCATTGGGATCATCCCTACTCGCATGCTATCGCTGCGAATCATGGAAACCGCCTGTGACCAACTATGCCCCAACATGAGCCGGGCCTCAATGGCCGTGCGCTGCTGTTTCGCCGACTGGGTGAGACGATCAAGACCCAAGGATATACCGCTCATGGTATTGCCCAACATCATGCCCAACAGGGGTATCGCGTACTGCGGCTGATACCAGGGCTCGTTGCCAATGATCACCATCAGCGCAAACAGGGTAAGACTGAAAGAGGAGATGAACATGGAGAAGGTACCCATGCCATAACCCCACACGCCACGGAAGCGATGTTTCTGCCGTTGCATCACCTCGTAACCCGCTGCCACCAGCATGATGCTGGCCACCAGACTCATCCAACCCAAATGCAGGTTGTCGAAAAGAAATTTGAGGATAAATCCTACCAGCAGCAGTTGAAGTGTCGTGCGTATGGCAGCAATCACCAGCTGCCTACCCAATCCCAGCCCCAGTAGCGTGGTACTTATGGCCAAGCCCACCACCAGCAGTGCTGCGATGCTCAGATCGAAGGCGCTCAACGAAATAAGATTCATAGCGCCACCTCATGGATCGCTTGGTTCTGGATCACCATGTGGCAGGAGGCCACACGTTTTATCTGTTTGGGGTCATGGCTGACCCAAATAGCTGCGGCCTGAGTCGTGTGCATATAGTCGAGGATCACCTGTTCCACTCGCGCCACATTGTTCGGGTCGAGACTGGCAGTTGGCTCATCCAGCAGCAATACCTTGGGGCGATTGTTTAGCAGACGTAGCAGGGCAAGACGCTGTTTTTCACCGGTGGAGCAACGCGCCAACTCCCACTCCAGTACCTGTTGGTCAAAACCCAGCGAATGCAACAATGCCTCATCCACAGGCGCAGAAAAGTGAGCGCCCACTCTCTCTTCCCACCAGGCACTCTCTGCTGCCAACATCCCTACTTGCTGTCGCCATTGTGCCGGTGCCAGCTCATCACAGACTTCGCCATCCAACAAGACCTGACCCTCATGTGGGTCCAGATCAGCAATGGCTCGCAACATACGACTCTTGCCGGACCCGGATGGTCCACTCAATAGCAGACACGCGCCCGGCTCCAGCACGATACTCCATGGTGCAAGCGTTCCGGCCCTCAACCACTGCAATTCCAATAAGGCCAAACCTGCCCCCAAGATATTTGAATAAAGACCACAAAATTCCCGAGTAGGTTTCTCGGGAATATTTTCGTATACTGCGCCCCGTTTATACCAAGATTATGATTAAGGAGTCCATCTAATGCCTACCGTTGAATTAGAAGCTGGTGAACACTGGCTGTGTACCTGTGGTAAGTCTGCCAAGTTCCCTTTCTGTGACGGTTCCCATAAAGACACCGACCACAGTCCGTTAAAGCACGTCATGACAGAAAAGGGCACCATTCGCACCTGTGGTTGTGGCAAGTCCAAAGACAAGCCCTTCTGTGATGGTAGCCATAACAGTTAGCAGTCTATGCTATGAAGGGGGGTTATATTACGGATTGTTGTATAACAGCATCAATATAAATCCGACGACTGTCGCCCCTCTTATCTAATCGAAAATTAATACCTGTCAAAACCACAACAAATATAGCTACAAAAAAAGGAGACCTCGGCCTCCTTCTTTTGTCTTGTGACAAGCATGCCTGTATCAAACAACAGCAGTATGTTTGACTGATCTAAGCCTGTGCAGGATTCGCACCGTACTTATTCTCTTCTTCTTGACTGGCAAAAATAAAGAACACCAGTAGTGCAAGTGCACCTAGCAATGGAATCAAGATCAACAGCAACCACCATCCACTTCTGCCGGTATCATGTAGGCGACGAACGGTAACGGCAATACCAGGAAGTAACACCGCCAGCATATAGATTGAACCCAGAACGCCCATTCCCGATTCAGCACTGATCAAACCTGCAGCACCATCAACAAACCCCAGAACAATGGCGATAATCAAATTAAACAGGGTGAAGAACCAATACTCTGAACGACTGGCTCGACCAGCAAAGACAGCATACTTTTTTAGAACCGCAATATAATAGTTCATATAATCTCCTTATTATCATTTATCTATCTATATGATAGCTATATTAGTTATCTTCTACTTAATGATTTGCTGTTTGGACTTGATTAAAATAACAAACATACAAAAAGAGCATTAAGAACGTCCTGATGCCAGTCTTGTTAGCATAGAACTCACGCCACTATATCATTATTTTTCTCTCTGTATAGAACGGTCCTACACACAAACGCTTGATGACAAGCGTGTATTTGTTTTTGCACCATAAAAAAAGGGCTTCGCAATGCGAAGCCCTTAACCCAATAGCTAGTTGGGATGGGAGAGTTTATTTTCCAGAGGTAAACTCAGGGTAAGCTTCCATACCACAGTCCACCTGATCCATGCCTTCGTATTCTTCTTCCTCGGTCACGCGCAGACCCATTACCGCCTTGATGATACTCCAGACGATAAAGCTGCTGATAAAGACCCAGGCAAAGATGACGGCGATACCGATCAGCTGTCCGGAGACAGTGGCGTCACCATTGGTAAACAGCACCGCGATCAGACCCCAGATACCCACTACACCGTGTACTGAGATGGCACCAACCGGGTCATCGATCCTCAGCTTGTCCAGGGTGATGATGGAGAAGACCACCAGGACACCACCAGCAGCACCAATTAAGGTCGCCTCACCGGCGCCGGGAGTCAGGGGCTCGGCTGTGATGGCCACCAGACCTGCCAGTGCACCGTTTAAGGCCATGGTCAGATCCGACTTGCCGAATAGCAGACGAGCCGTCAGCAATGCGGCAATAACACCACCGGCGGCAGCCATGTTGGTGTTAACAAAGATGGCTGCTACAGAATTTGCGTCACTGATACTGGCTAGCTTAAGTTGGGAACCCCCATTAAAACCAAACCAGCCCAACCAGAGGATAAAGGTACCCAGTGTGGCCATCGGCAGATTGGCACCGGGGATAGGATGGATCTCACCGTTGGGACCATACTTGCCCTTACGCGCGCCCAGCAGGATGACGCCGGCGAGGGCCGCCGTGGCACCCGCCATGTGAACTACGCCAGACCCTGCAAAGTCGAGGAAACCGGCTTCGTTGAGGAAACCGCCACCCCACTTCCAGAAACCCTGTACCGGGTAAATGAAGGCGGTCATCACCACGGCAAATGCGAGGAAGGCATACAGCTTCATACGCTCAGCCACGGCACCAGAGATGATAGACATGGCCGTGGCAACAAATACCACCTGGAAGAAGAAGTCCGACATGGTGGAGTAATACGCATCACCAGTAACTACCGCAGCAACATCATTATCACCGCCGAGCAGGAAGCCGAAACCTGGGATAATGGCACCTTCAAATGCAGCACCGGGGTACATAATGTTGTAACCCACCAGCATGTACATCACGCTGGCAATGGCAAACAAGGCAATGTTTTTGGTCAGTATTTCGACCGTATTCTTCGAACGAACCAGACCGGCTTCCAACATGGCAAAACCGGCGGCCATCCACATAACTAGGGCACCAGACATCAAGAAATAAAATGTGTCCAGAGCGTAGCTTAATTCTTTAATCGCGTTTAACGCTTCCACTGTTCAATCCTCCGCGAATCATTTTGCGGTATCCAGATACGTCTTATAGAGCGTCTGGTCCGGTTTCACCTGTACGGATACGTATGGCCTGTTCCAGGTTATAAACAAAGATCTTGCCGTCACCGATCTTGCCGGTGTTGGCCGCCTTACTGATGGCCTCTACCGCTTGATCCAGCAGGGCATCATCGATAGCCAATTCGATCTTTACCTTGGGCAGAAAATCCACCACGTATTCAGCACCACGATAGAGTTCGGTGTGGCCTTTCTGACGACCAAAACCCTTTACCTCTGTTACCGTGACGCCCTGTACCCCGATGTCAGACAGTGCTTCACGCACATCGTCCAACTTAAAGGGTTTGATAATTGCAGTTACCATTTTCATGTTTCACAAACCTCCTTGAATCGGACCTGTCATTTGACAGGTCCAACAGATAGACCGAGCAAATCCGACTTAGAATTCTTTGCTAACACTCAGGGCAAATGCAGTGGTTGTTACAGTTGCAGCAGTAGCGCTGGCAAAGGTCAAGCCAACACCAACACCACTAACATCCTTGCCCACCGATACGCCATAAGTTGTGTAACCTGTGGTGCTGCCGTAATTTACACCCAGATCCATACCACCAACTTCGGTGCCATAGTTCAGATCCATATAATCAGTACCATCACCGATGTAGTAATCCAGGCTTACATCTTTATAACTAACCCCAACAACAGTCTCAGTACCCGCAGTATTGGCCGCGTCTGTGAAACCGTAATAGATAAAGCCTAGGCTATAACCCATGTCACCAGCGGTACCAGCATAGCTACCGTACAAGTCGTACTCTAGACCATCGGCAACATTAGAGGCCCAAACACCCGCACTGAAATCATTACCGAAATCGTAGTCATAACCACCTTGCAAAGCAGCGCCATTATTAGTCTGGGTAACACCGCGCCAGACGTAATCACTGACAACGGCAACGTTCGCAGTACCCTCACCAGCCATTACAGACATAGGTGCAGCAGCGGTCAGAGCCAAACCCAGAGCCATACCTGTCAATACTTTCTTTTTCATCTTTACTTCCTCACGGATTATTTAGGTTTATTACTAGTTCGCAATAGTAATTGCATGAACAGTGCCAAGTTTGTAACTGTTTGTTTTATCGATAGAATGCCATGAGCAACTGCAATTGCAGGCATATCGATGCACCACAACGGGGTCGACGCGGAGAGACCGCCCCGTTGTGGTGCATAGGCTCATGGACTTTAGCACCATTAGATCGCTTAACAGAGAGGGAGCCGATAAGTTCACCGGTTTTTAACAAGTTTATCTACTGCAGGATGGAAAAACACGCGAGAAGTACTACTGCTATATTAATCAGCGATTGCATATCGATTAATAATCTTTTGCGGGAGTAACGGCATAAAGTTGGGAATACAAACCATGCCACAGGGTGTGACACAGCAGAAAAGTGTATCAATAAATATTAAAATGACTTTCCGATAGTCAGGGCATAAACATCGGTGGTGAGAGTGCTAACGCTGTCCATCCTACTGACATAGATCAGTCCCACATCCATGCCACCCATCTGCTTCCCTAGGCGCAATCCATGATTCTCATCACTACCGTCAAAACCATAATGCAGGCGTATGGTGACGTCGCTTACAATCGTCTCAAAGGCGGCTTCATTATAATTAACACCTTTGCCGCTTGAGGCCACTACACTCAGGCCATAATAGCTTAGCGCCAGATTGAACTCTGCGGGTGTGACGGTGGAACCGGTATAACCGTAATAGATGAATCCTGCACTATAGCCAAAGTTTCCAACATCATCACTGTATCGCGCGTAGATATCATATTCCGTATCACTGGGCAGGGTGGAGAACCACGTCCCGGCTACAATAGAATTTCCATAGTCGTATTCATAGCCCCCCTGTAACACAACCCGGTTATTTGAGACCGAGGCACCACGAAAAATATAATTACTCACCAGCGCAATATTGGCTTTTCCTTCTCCGGCATAGATTGGGGATGCCGCGATCAGCAGCAGTACAATGATGCTGCTACGGGTTACAATATTTTTCATCAGTATTATCATCCAAATGTTCGGTGGTGCTTACGTAATCAATCGGCAACTTGTGTAGCAATTATGCGCATTTTATACGAAAGCCCATGAAACTAGCTACAGTAAGTATGTATATAGCCTTATAAACAGTCTTTTTTACTATTCTATAGGCGCGACCGATTCCGCAGGACCGGGCATTTGGCGTACACTACGCAGCTACATATTTAGCTTGGGAGAAGATAACGTGTTATCCAACGAACAACTGGGCAAACTGGTACAGCAAGTACTCTCAGCGATTCCTGGTGGCACACAGGAGGTAAAAAATCACCTGCATAGTGCCTTACTCTCAGGACTGCAAAAACTCGATGTGGTGACACGAGAAGAGTTTGAAATCCAGAGCGCCCTGTTGCTACGCTCACGCGTGAAACTTTCCGTTCTGGAGCAGCAGGTGGCCGAACTGGAGAAGCACCTTATCAGCAAATAAGGACGTAAGATCTGCGCCCTGATGCATGAAGGAATGGATTCCTATGACCCTAGCAACTACCTACAGCCGTGCCATCTCCGGCATACAAGCCCCAGAGATCTCTATCGAGGTACATATGGCCAACGGCCTGCCCGCCCTTACTATAGTAGGTCTACCCGAGGCCGCAGTACGTGAAAGCAAGGATCGAGTACGCGGTGCCATCCTTAACAGCCAGTTCGAGTTTCCGGCCCGTCGTATCACCATTAACCTTGCCCCGGCTGACCTGCCCAAGGAAGGTGCCCGTTTTGATCTGCCAATTGCCGTTGGCCTATTAGCCGCATCGGCTCAGATTCCATTAACGGGCCTGGAACAATACGAGTTCATCGGAGAACTGGCCCTAAGCGGTGAATTACGCCCGGTAAAGGGCACGCTGCCGGCTGCGATGCAGGCACGACAACAGGGACGTAAACTGATCCTGCCAACGGCTAATCTGGCTGAAGCCAGCCTGGTGGAAGGTCTGGAGATCCTGCCGGCCAATCATCTGCTAGAGGTCGCAGCCCACCTCTGCGGTCAGCGCAACCTGAGCTACGCCCCTGCGGACATAACTCCGGCGTCTCTCAAATCTTATGAGGATGATTTGGCCGACGTACTGGGCCAGCACCATGCACGCCGGGCACTGGAGATCGCCGCGGCGGGTAACCACAGCCTGTTAATGGTGGGGCCTCCTGGTACGGGTAAGACCATGCTCGCGCGTCGCCTGCCGGGTCTGTTACCACCAATGCAGGAAGATGAGGCATTGGAAGCGGCAGCGATTCAGTCCATCAGTGATCAGGGCTTTGACTACCGGCACTGGAAACAGCGGCCATTTCGCAGTCCACACCACACCGCCTCGGCGGTCGCTCTGGTCGGCGGTGGTAGCCACCCTCGCCCAGGGGAGATCTCCCTGGCACACCATGGCGTATTATTTTTGGACGAACTGCCCGAATTTGAACGCAAGGTGCTGGAGGTTTTACGCGAACCCCTGGAATCAGGCAGCATCACCATCTCTCGAGCCGCCAGACAATCTGAATTCCCCGCCCGCTTTCAATTGATTGCTGCGATGAATCCCTGTCCCTGTGGCTATCTGGGCCATAGCAATGGACGTTGCCACTGTAGCCTCGAACAGATCCAGCGATATCGCGGCAGAATTTCAGGACCGTTGATGGATCGTATCGATATGCATCTTGAAGTTCCCCATATACCATTGGAACAACTACAGCAGACTCAAGGTGGTGAGAGCAGTGAACAGGTCCGTATACGTGTGGCCCATGCGCGCGAACAACAATACGCTCGCCAGGGACGCAGCAACGCCCATCTAAAACATCAACAGATCCATGAGTTCTGCGCCATAAACGAAACAGACACACAATTCCTGCATCAAGCTATCAATAAGCTGGGCCTTTCGGCCCGGGCCTATCATCGTATTCTCAAATTGGCACGCACCATCGCAGATCTCTCAAACTGCCAGTCCATTCAATCCAGCCACATTAGCGAAGCCATCGCATATCGCCGACTGGATAGAAATTGAAACATTCTGTTATTCAATTAAAGAGAACGGAATATATCACCATATAACTGATAGATAACACGTGCACAATGTATAACCGCCTTTTTATCATCAGCATCAGTTATACGATTCATGAGTTTTTCATAAAAACTCATATGTTCGATATCCAGGGAACCGTGTGAAACAAGATATGAAAATGCTTTTTCAGGCAGATTTAATTTGCTCTGTAAATTTCCAGCTGCTTGAGTAGCTAGAGCAATACTAGTACCTTCCAGAACAAGCACCATACCAAAGAAACCTACCGGATTCTTTCTTGATATCATATCGTACACGTATGCAACCATTAACTCTGTTGCAAGTGCCGCTTGTCCATACCGGACATTATCCGTATCGCCACCACAGGTACGAACATCATTTAAAATCCATTCCTGATGCCCCATTTCTTCTTCAATATATTCACCAATTGCCTCTCGCAGCCATTCCTTAGATTCTGGAAGTCGAGAACCACAGAACATCAATAATGGAACAGTATGTTTTACATGGTGATAGGCCTGCGTGAGGAATGAGATATAAGTCTCAGTCGATATCTCGCCCTCAACTCCTGACCTCAATATTGGTATAGATAATAAATCATTGCGTTCATTTTCTGTTGCTGTCAACAGCTCATTATAAAAACTCATAAAAATAATTCTCCTTTTTGTTTATAGCGAGTAACAATTCTCTCACCATAAACAGACCATATTATCTGTCGGCGTAATCTTCCAGTGGAAGTGAGCTGTTGATTCATTATTGAAAATGGCTCATCTGCATAAAGCCAAACACCTATGCGAGAATAATCTGGCAAGGTTGTATTTACAGCTGTGACAGCTTTATCAATCTGTGTTTCAGTGACATTTTGGACCGGCACGATGATTGCTGCATTTATAGCCATTCCTTCACCATAGACGACTGACTGCGCAATAACTGTTTGCATATTCAACTCCTCCTCAGGCCATTCAGGCGAGACATTGCGACCAAAGGATGTTATAAACACGTGCTTTTTACGGCCGACTATATATAAAAATCCTTCGTCATCCATGTACCCGAGATCTCCTGTTTGATAAAAACCTTGAGAATCTAACAATACCGGTGTTTCAGATAGATATTTTCTAAATAGAGCTCCTTTTACACAGACCTCTCCATCATCAGATATTTTTATTTCAACATGAGGCAATGGCAAGCCAACACTCGATGCTTTATTCTTAACTACAGTATTCAAGCAAACTACCGAGCCACATTCTGATAGTCCATATCCTTGATAAACAGGCAAGCTACAGTTCACTGCTAATGCCAAAAGTTTCTCATGAACATGTGCACCACCAACAGCTAAAAACCTTAACTTTGACAAGTGCTGTTTATTATTTGACAAATAGTGACAAAGGGCTAACAACATCTGTGGAGACATGATTGTCGTTGTGACATTATTTTCAACAAAACAATCGCACATCTTTTTAACATCCAAACCACTTGAGCCATGCATACCAACGTCTATTAACGGTAGTTGTATGGACGTTGCTCCTGATAGAAGAACAGAATACACACCAACATTCTCTAACAACATAGCCAAGGGAAATACACTCAAATGAAGATCTGACATTTTACCGTCACTAGCTAGAGCCAGTGATTTGGCGACCTTATCTAAGGTTTCTTGAGTAAGACATACCCCCTTAGGAGCACCAGTTGTACCGGAGGTATATGTGATTTTGCTAATATTTTCGATATCAATTTGTGTTGTAGCTGAGCTTGTACTCACACACGATATCTGTCCGCCAAACAAATCATACGCACCTGTAGATTGAAAGCTATCATTTAGGGCTTTTATACGTGAATGTTGATCTGTAAACACCACATCTATTCCTGTATCTTGTATAACATGTACCAACTGCCTATCAGAAAAATACACTGGCAATGGAACGAGAACAATATCAGCAGCGACTGCCGCCAAATCAATTATTATCCACGCAGGACTGTTATCTGCAAAGACACCTAGTACCTTACTTCCTGACGCCAGTAATTTAGCCGATAATTTCTCTACTTCACCTTGCAAATCTGAATAACTTAAACTCTGACCGACTCCACTTACGGCTATGTTATCTGGCTGTGTTTGCGCGTATCCTCTCACTGCTTCAAGAACTGCACTCATCCATTCACTCCCCATTTAAAATCTTTACCTTTAACCGAAGACCTTCCTAACTCATAAGCTTCCTGCCAAAGTTTACAGGCCAATGAATTATCCTCAGATAGAAATGGGGAAATTTCCTTGTATGCCTGAACTAAACTACCAGCACAGACTTCAGGAACTTTTTCATAATAACTCCCCCACATAAGTTTCTCATCAGATTCTAGACACTCTTTCTCTGCCACACCAAGATGACATATATCGAGCCCCATACGCAGAATCATTTTTTTAAATGATGGAAGCACCGTAAAGACCATCCACTCATAACCAGAACCATATAAATAAGCAGTCAAACAATATAATAATAAAGGGTTGGAACTAGAGTGTGATGATGCAAAGTTGCCGACTTCAACGATACGTTTACGTGACACAGAAGA
Source organism: Gammaproteobacteria bacterium (assembly GCA_029883105.1). GTDB lineage: Bacteria > Pseudomonadota > Gammaproteobacteria > Thiohalospirales > Thiohalospiraceae > JABURT01. The sequence goes on along the minus strand of JAOUJT010000003.1, from coordinate 9,321 downwards.
GTTAGCGCAACCCTGAGAATTAATCAGAACGTCTACTGGTTCAGCAAGATACTTTTCCAAGCAAAGCGGTACAGTCTCCGCGGATTGAACACCGACAACAGCCAAGACCTCTCCGCCACTTAGACACAACGCAACAAGCTTTGGCATAAACCATTTAATTTTTGCAGAAAAGCGTTGGTGATACTTCTCTTTTAAATAGTACTCAAGCCCTTCTCTACTATTTGCTTTCCCCTCAATAACTTTCACACACAAATCTAGACTTTTATTATTAACATAATCCGAGAGTGATTCATGACGCTTGTATTTCGCAAGTCTACGGACAACCTCATTATAAAACCCGCTCTGCATATACACTCCCACATCATAATTATATTCTTATAAGCAAATACAGGCTCAATCATGCCCGTTCACACTCAAAAATATTTATATTACAGATCTTTACCTAGAAAATATATTTATAACAAGTACTTTCATGACCTATTTTTGCAGCACAAACATTAATAACTTCGCTACCATCATCGGGCAATAACACCGCTAAATATAGTAAAAATCACACGCGCAACTTCGATTCATATATTAACCAGCATGTTCTACATAGATGCTATATCTCAACTTGCGCATAAATGTTTTTACTCATACATGTTCATTCGCAATCATCATGTCGTATGGATGTTTATTACACATCAAAACCCAGCATCTCCAATTAGATATACACAACACTTGAATCTGCTCTATACTGCACTCCATTTGTTTCAATCTCGAAAACAACATTTCTTATCGAGATGATTGTTTCAACAAGCGCAATACTAGCTGCAGCCACGACGAAAGCACATCTGAGATGTTCATGCCAGACTGCAACCTCGCCACACTTGACTAAAGTTAATATTTTCCTAAATATACTACAGTTCATGATCCAACCGACCGATATATACATTCAGCAGCCTGTGTTTGATAATAGGCGTTATCACATTCTCAATACACCTACATTCCGACACTATGCATACATCCTTCCAAGACGCCAAAGACAAAATAAGCTCTGATGTTTTCCGCGAACAGATAACACTACTCTATACGCAAAACCCACTGATTAGTTTGTCTAACATCCCCGCAACCCTAGTCAGCATCTATATCTTTATCGACACTGTACCACTGTCTCGGCTCATACTTTGGGCAACTATATTGAGTATATTTTCTATAGTTCGCATATATCCAAACCTATTATTCAAACAGCACAGCAATCACAACATGCAGGTATGGAAATGGACAAACCTACTTTCTATATTTATTTTAGGGTTCATGTGGGGAAGTCTTTCACTGTTTTTTACTTATGAGCTTACACAATTTCAAGAATACTATATTGTATTGCTACTACTAGCCTTGTCGTCTATTGCTATTGCTGCCAACCAGGCCTATTTACCTTCATTCTTTGCATTTACAATACCGGCACTATTACCCATGGCATTTTACTTTTTCTACAGTGGTTCACTCGAAAATATAGGACTCGGAGCGCTATTGTTAATCTATATTTTTATCCTTATTAGCTCCGCAAAAGTCGCTGCTTATAACACAAAAAAAACCATTCAATTGCGCATACAAAACAGCCAGCTTGTTGAAGAGCTTTCACAATCCAATCATGATCTTTTTTCCGAAATAGAAGAAAGAAAGCATATTCAACTGCAACTGGAAAAGTCGAAACAAGAGGCCATACTCGCTAATAAGGCGAAATCTGAATTCCTCTCACGCATGAGCCATGAGCTTCGCACCCCGATGAATGCCGTATTAGGCTTTTCCGAATTATTACTAGACGACTCTGCATTAGGAGAACAACAGTGCGCGGATATTAAGCGTATCAAGAGTGCTGGTGAGCATCTACTTAGTCTCATCAATGAAATACTCGACATCTCACGTATAGAATCCGGACGCCTGAATGTATCTATGGAGCCTGTTGCATTATCAGAACTGGTTCATGAATGCATTCAACTGGTATATGAGCAGGCGAAAAAGATGGAGATCGAATTGCATGTACAATCAATCCAACTCTATGAGGATATCTTTGTCTATGCAGATCAGATGCGACTGAAGCAGGTTTTATTAAACCTTATCTCTAATGCGATTAAATACAACCGGCTCGGCGGCACTGTTTGGGTAGAGTGGAGTGCCCATGAAAATGATCGAATTCATATTGGAATACGAGACAATGGCATTGGCGTACCGCAGAAAATGCACGACCAACTATTCCAGCCATTTAATCGGCTGGGTGCAGAACATACGAATATTGAAGGTACCGGTATCGGACTGGTGATTACCAAACGTCTGGTTGAATTGATGGATGGTGAGATTGGATTTTCCAGTTCCAAAGAAGACGGTACCACTTTCTGGCTGAAACTAACGAAAGCAGACAAAGATCAAAACACAACTGATTTCGCGTCAGATCAAGTACATAACTTGTATCAAAATCCATTACCAAAGTTTAAGTTGCTTTATATCGAAGACAACAAGAACAACCTGGAACTTATTAAACAGTTTATACAGAAGATCAGTGCGGCTGATATATTACATGCACCCTCAGCAGAGCTAGGCATAGACATCGCACGAGCAAACCAACCGGATATTATCCTCATGGATATCAATTTGCCGGGCATGAACGGTTACGAGGCCTTGTTGCAGTTAAGAAAGCATCCTGAGACCAGTGCTATTCCTGTCATTGCAATAAGTGCCAATGCTATGCCCAGCGACCTGATTAAAGGACGCCAAGCTGGTTTCCATGAATATATCAGTAAACCTGTCAACTTCAGTCATCTAAGCCAGTCACTACAAACAGCACTGAAAATAAACTAATTCACTTGTAATGATCGAACTATCTTATTACATATAGGCTCGATTTTTTTCATAGCCCTTAGGTCTGGTGCATGTCATGACCAGTTTGTTACCTGCTGCCAACTCTAAAAAATTCGCTGTTTGAATTATGATTTCGGTTTGTGCCTTATAAATATAACTTACTGAACGGAAGGCCTTGCCAGCGATGGTCTTGCCTTGCTGCTGCTTTATAATACGAAAACCGGGTATCGCCTTTTCCATCTGAGCAATACTGCCGTTTCATATGCGCTGAGACTTCCGTCAAAACGCTCGTCCACCATGGTCATATTCTGAGAGAAGTCCGCAATAGGGTCGGTCACCACGATCCTGAATTTGAGTTCAGGAAACTCCATCACACGCCAGTTTTGTGGCACACCATACGAGAGCCCCCCTGCCGTTTCCGTATAGCGTTCACCCGCATGCACCGGCAAAGACATAGTAAATACCGCCACCACAAGTCCTAAAATTCTAAGCATTAGAATCATTATCTCCTTCAGTGATGGATAGTATCCCTGATATTTATTTCTAAACTAAGAAGTCAATCCCAACCAATCCTTGGGTGTTAAATAGTTGTCATACAGATCTGCTTCAGCACTTCCTGGTTCCGGACTCCAGTTATAACGCCACTTCACTAATGGTGGTAACGACATCAGAATAGACTCGGTGCGCCCTCCGGTTTGCAAACCAAACAGAGTGCCACGATCGTACACCAGGTTGAATTCTACGTATCGACCCCGACGGTAGAGCTGGAAGTCTCGTTCACGCTCACCAAACTCAGCACCCTTACGACGATTTACAATCGGACGGTAGGCCTTGATGTAATGATCACCAACGCTTTGCATAAAGGCAAAACTCTTTTCAAAACCCATCTCATTCAGATCGTCAAAGAACAGGCCACCAACACCACGGGTTTCGTCACGATGCTTGAGATAAAAATATTCATCACACCATTTTTTATAAGTCTTATAGGTTTCTTCTCCAAAGGGATCACATGCTTGCTTGGAGGTTTTATGCCAATCAATCACATCATCACGATTGGCATAATAGGGAGTTAGATCAAAACCACCACCAAACCACCACACAGGATCGGCACCTTCTTTTTCTGCGATAAAGAAACGTACATTGGCGTGGCTGGTAGGCACATAGGGATTATGTGGGTGTATAACCAAAGACACACCCATGGCCTGAAATGAACGCCCTTCCAGTTCCGGCCGATGTGCGGTGGCCGATGCAGGCATTTGTGTTCCCTGAACATAGGAGAAATTTACCCCACCCTGTTCGAATACATTACCATCCGTGATTACTCGGGTACGACCACCACCGCCCTGTTCACGGGTCCAGTTATCCTCAATAAAACTAACACCACCGTCTTCCTCTTCCAATTGCTGACAGATATTGTCCTGCAGTCGCAATAGATATTCTTTAACTGCGTTGATGTCTGGCTGACTCATAAAAACGTTCCTTTACTTATTCTGTTAATCGCCTTACTGATCTAAGCGGCCTTCAATAGATAGGTTTTTCATTATGTTAGTGTTGCAACTACACGATTCTTACCCTCGTCTTTAGCGCGATAAAGATGCTTGTCTGCACGTATGAGCATGCTATCCAAGGTATCACCATCTGCATACTCTGCAACGCCAAAACTGGCACTAACACGACGCCTACCATTTTCCGCATCATATAGCGTCATGCGCAGGTTCTCGGCGACCTCGATCGCCTGTTTCAAGCCAGTATCCGGTAACAGGATGATAAACTCTTCTCCTCCCCAACGCCCAAGAATATCGCTCTTTCGCAACCGCGACGAGAGGCGTTCTGACACCATTCTCAGTACCTGATCACCTGCATGATGACCATACTCATCATTAAAATTCTTAAAATCATCCACGTCCAATAGAATGCCCGATAACATACGTTCTGTGTGACGCATTTTACTACTTACTTCTTGCTCTGCCCGCTCCATCCAGGCTGCACGATTATATACGCCAGTGAGATGATCATAATGCGCACGTTGAATGATCTTGTGCTGATAAAAAAGAACTTCACGACTATTCATCCATGACAACGTAGCCGTCAACAGATAAGCAACCATAATGTTATTCATCACATGAAATGCGACTCGCTCCTGTACAGCGAACTGAGGATACAAGCCATACATAGTCCATAGAACAATAAAAAGTACGATTGACCAATACCAACCTCGATGCCCTAATAGATAGAAATAGATCAACGGGTAGGTCGGAAGCCATATCAGTTGATTAAAGTCGAATAGATAGAAACCTACGGATACCTGACTAATAAAGACAAGCAGCGCAAAGACATGCAAAATAAACTGCGTTGAACGGGGCTTATACCACAAAGCGTAAACAAGAAAAGGGGCCGTCACAGGAAAGATCAGATCGGCTATGGCTCGCGAAATATTGCCATTCATCCATTCCCAAACGGCAAACCCCGTAGCAATAATCACTCCGAGCATCGCCGCAATACTCAGGAAAAGTAACTTCCCCCTATAGACGGGAACGTCCATATCTTCCTTCGCTAATTTTAGCCATAACTTCATTTAAGTGTTCACTCCAATCGTATTATTATCCCTAGCTGCTGCGTACGACCTTGCCACTGCGCAAATCACGTATCTCTGTGGGTTTATCGGCACCACCCAACGGTGCATGGAGCGTATAATCCACAGGCACGATAAATCCCCGCCTGACCTGTAGTGCACTGCGCGCTGGTGGCATGCCACTACGGTTGGCACTGGTAGAAATAATTGGGCCACCAAAGGTTTTACACAAAGCCTGTACCACAGGATGTGCCGAAACCCGCACAGCCAAACTCGTGTGATGACCTCGTATCCACACCGGCACGTTTAACCTGGCGGGCACTATCCAGGTGGTTGGTCCGGGCCAGCTCTGCTGTACACACTGTAATTGTTCTTCCGTGAGGGACTGAATATAGGGTTTCAACTGCTGCAGATTAGCGGCGACAAGAATCAAACCCTTGTCGATAGGTCTTTGCTTCATCGCCAGTAAACGATGCACTGCATCGGCATTTAATGGATCACAACCCAGACCATAAACTGCCTCGGTCGGGTAGGCGATGATGCCTCCGGTTTTCATCACATGACAGGCCTGGCGGATTTTCCATTTATCGTTTGAATACATCACGCTACTACAAATATTCGGCTAAACAAGGTGGGGGATGGGCAACTGTCGGCAAGTGCCAGCTTTGCTATTGCGGCAGAGATAAACTCATATTGAAAATCAAAGGAGGTCAGACCGGGGAGGATAAACATGCCCATCCATAGGATAATGCTGGCAAACAGATATTTCTGATCAAAATGTCTGGATTCCAGCCCCATTTTAACTCCCATTCTGACCTACCCGGCCAAGTCAGTACTACCTAAACTTGCAACTCAATATTATCACCTTAAGAGTCGGAGTCTTCTTCATCCGCATCCTCTAAAGGTTCGGAGTAGTTACAATCCTTTTGTGGACAGACCTTCTCAGTACCTCTGCGTTTTGTGGTCTTAATGGTCAGCATTGGCCACTCACACTCTGGACACGCTTCATTGACAGGTTCATTCCATACCGCATAATCACAATCGGGATAACGTGAGCAGGAATAAAAGGTCTTGCCGCTACGAGAACGACGTTTCAGCATCTGGCCCTGCTTACAGGTCGGGCACTCAACACCCGTATCGGTAGGCTTTTCCAGTGGTTCGATATATTTACAGTCGGGGTAACTGCTACAACCGATGAACTTGCCGTAACGACCGTTGCGGATGATCAGATCCGACTCGCACTGTGGACACTTGCGCCCCTCCACCACCTCAGGCTCTGCCTGTTCCTTGTCATCACCCACATTGCGGGTGTAGTCACACTCGGGGTAGGCGGTACAACCAATGAAACTTCCACGCCGACCCAGACGTATAGACAGGGGCTGTTCGCACTTGGGACATTTTTCGTCGATCTCTTCCTGCGTCACATCCTTACGACTAACGCTCTCATCCTTCTCTTTCACCAACTTGATGAAGGGATCCCAGAACTGGTGCAGAAGCGGTATCCACTTCTTTTCACCACGGGATATCTCATCCAACTCATCTTCCAGGCGCGCGGTGAAATCGTAGTCGACGTATTGAGTAAAGTGCTCGGTAAGGAACTTGTTAACCACCCGGCCAACGTCGGTAGGATAAAAACGACGCTTGTCTATCTCCACATACTCACGGTTTTGCAGCGTGGAGATGATGCTGGCATAGGTAGACGGACGGCCGATGCCGTGCTCTTCCAGTGTCTTAACCAGACTGGCTTCTGAGTAACGTGGTGGCGGTTCGGTAAAGTGCTGTTCGGGGCGGATCTTCATCAGCGATATCTTGTCGCCCTCTTCCATCGGTGGCAGCAATTTATCCTTGTCGTCCTCACCGTCTTTCTTATCGTCGATACTCTCTTGGTACACAGCCATAAAACCGGGATCGACTACGGTAGAGCCGTTGGCTCGGAAGACGTTGCTCTCATCACCCGCATATAGATTCACACCCACGGTATTAATGGTGGCATGAACCATCTGACTGGCCACTGTACGCTTCCAGATCAACTCATAAAGACGAAATTGTTCCTTCGACAGATGCGCCTTCAGCTCATCGGGGTGACGATAGGCGGAGGTGGCACGTACCGCCTCATGTGCTTCTTGTGCATTCTTGGATTTGGTTTTATATACCCGAGGCTCTTTTGGCACCTTGTCGGCACCAAAACGCTCGGCAATCATGCTACGGATTTCATCCACGGCATCCTGCGCCAGATTCACCGAGTCTGTACGCATATAGGTAATCAAACCGGTGGTCTCACCACCGATATCGATACCTTCATACAATTGCTGTGCGGTACGCATGGTACGCTGGGCGGTGAAGCCCAGCTTACGCGAGGCCTCCTGTTGCAGGGTAGAGGTGGTGAAGGGCGCAGCAGGATTACGCTTGCGCTGTTTTTTCTCAACCTTGGCCACCACCAATTCACCGCCAGCAGCCTTGCTCAGGACCTTCTCTGCTTTAGCTGCATCCTTCTCATTATTGATGCTGAACTGCTGTAGCTTTTCACCCTTCAACCAGGTGAGCTTGGCGCTAAAGGCCTGTTTTTTCGCTTCCAGATCCGACTCAACGGTCCAATATTCCCTGGCCTCAAACTTTTCGATCTCCAGCTCTCGCTCGACTATCATCCGCAGTGCGGGACTTTGTACCCGACCGGCAGAGAGGCCACGACGGATCTTTTTCCACAACAGTGGTGATAGGTTAAAGCCCACCAGATAATCTAGCGCTCGACGCGCCTGCTGCGCATCGATCATGTCCTGCGACAGTTCACGCGGATTATTTACGGCTTCCTGAATTGCACCTTTGGTCACCTCATGGAATACCACGCGGCCAACGGTTTTGTCCTTAAGTAATTTTTTCTCTTTCAGCATCTCATACAGATGCCAGGAGATGGCTTCACCTTCACGATCCGGGTCAGTTGCGAGATAGAGGGTGTCGGCTTTTTTCAGCGCCTTTTTGATCGCATCAACATGCTTGGCGTTCTTCTCGATGATCCGGTACTTCATGGCGAAGTCGTGTTCCGGATCGACCGCGCCCTCCTTCGGTAAAAGGTCACGTACATGGCCATAGGAGGCCAGTACCTCATAGTCCTTACCGAGATATTTGTTGATGGTCTTGGCCTTAGCCGGAGACTCCACGATTACGAGATATTTTGCCATGTCCTGTTATAACTATGCCCGCGAGTAGCGGGCATACCTTATGTTAATGTCTCTTTTACGGCTGCCGTTAATGCAGACTACCCGGTGCTTCATTGAACACCAGGTCCTCCATCCAGGCATACGCCGCCTCTTGACCAGGCAGGTTGAACAGCACCATCAGCACCACCCACTTAAGCTGGTCTAAATCGATCTCTTCGGCCTCCAGGGCCATCACACGATCGATGACTAATTCACGACTCAAACTGTCCAGCACATCCAGCTGTTCCAGAAACAGCAAAAAACCACGCGCATCAGCATCCAGTCGTTCTTGCTCATGCTCTGTATATACTCGTATGGACTGCTCGCCAAATCCACCGGAACGGGGAGGCATTTCCTGCATTTGCGCCAAATCTTCCAACCAGTCAAAGGCCTTTTCTATATCATTACCGCGAAAGCCCGCAGAGACCAATTCACTGCGTAATATGTCTTCATCGGGCTCTAACTCGACCTCATCACTGATGTAATTCTCGAACAGATACATCAGTATATCGAGCATATTTTCTTTCATTGGGTCTCCCTCAAACTGGTACGCTGGTAGCCGCCTCCCGGCGCATTGTCAACGTAACCCTGCAATTCTAATACCAACAGCATGGAGGAAACCGCCTCCGCCGTCAATCCACTGCGTTCAACAATCAAGTCTACGGCAGTAGGTTCGTAGCCCAAGATATCCAGTATCTGTCGATATTCCGCATCCAG
>JAOUJT010000095.1 GCA_029883105.1 Gammaproteobacteria bacterium | reverse complement strand
GCTTGGGCGGCTGGAGCGGCTTCGGCCTTGGCGGCTGGAGCGGCTTCGGCCTTGGCGGCTGGAGCAGCTTCGGCCTTGGCGGCTGGAGCGGCTTCGGCCTTGGCGGCTGGAGCGGCTTCGGCCTTGGCGGCTGGAGCGGCTTTAGCCTTGGCAACTGGAGCGGCCTTGGCAGGCTCGTCTACTTCAACGAACTCATCGGCACCGGCCAGACCTGCGCTTTCACGGCCCAGTTTAACGGCATCAGCCACACCCTTGGCATACAGACGGATGGCACGAATGGCATCGTCGTTACCGGGGATCATGTAGTCCACACCGTCAGGGTTGTGATTGGTATCCACTACGGCGATAACCGGGATACCTAACTTAACGGCTTCCTGAATGGCGATCTTCTCGTGGCCCACGTCAATAACAAACAAGGCACTGGGCAAACCAGGCATGTTCTTGATACCACCCAGACTACGCTCCAGCTTCTCCTGTTCACGAGTCAACATCAGGGTTTCTTTCTTGCTCACACGCTCGAAGGTGCCATCCGTTGTCATGGCTTCGATCTCTTTCAAACGCTTGATAGACTGGCTAACGGTCTTGAAGTTGGTCAGCATGCCACCCAACCAGCGGTGGTTGACATAGGGCATACCGGAGCGTTCGGCTTCTTCACGAATCGCCTCAGAGGCGGAGCGCTTGGTACCTACGAACAGAACATTGCCTTTCTTGGCAGCCAGAGTGCTAATAAAATTGATCGCGTCCTGGTACAGAGGTAGGGTCTTTTCCAGGTTGATGATGTGGATCTTGTTACGGGCGCCGAAGATGTATGGGCCCATTTTGGGATTCCAGTAACGGGTCTGGTGGCCAAAGTGTACACCGGCCTCCAGCATGTCTCGCATGGATACGTCAGACATAATGTCTCCTAATATTATCCGGGTTGGTCCTCCATACACCCCATTTGCCAACCCCCTTGAGGGCACCCTGACAGATGTGTCGGTGTATGTGTGGAATAGTTTTTACCGTGCTGCAAATGCAATTTGCGAAAACGGCGCGCGATTTATACCATAAACAACCTTGTGACTCAACGTAGTAACCGCAAATATCAAGCGGTTACCCCGGATTTGTCCTAACCCAAACCAAAATCGAGACAGTGGAATGAGCGTAACGATTAAAACGCCTGAAGAGATAGAAAAGATGCGTGTGGCTGGTCGCCTGGCGGCTGAGGTGCTGGAGATGATCGAACCACATGTGGTGCCCGGCATCACCACCGATGAGCTGGATGCCATCTGTCACGCCTATATCGTCGATGAGCAGCAGGCCATCCCAGCCCCGCTCAACTACCATGGCTTCCCCAAATCCATCTGTACCTCGGTGAACCACGTCATCTGCCATGGCATCCCCAGCAATAAAAAACTGAAAAAGGGCGATATCATCAATATCGATATAACCGTCATCAAGGACGGCTATCATGGAGACACCAGCAAGATGTTCTTTCTTGGCAAGCCGCCGGTATTGGCGGAACGCCTGAGCAGGCTCTCTTATGAATGTCTACAACTGGGCATTCGCATGGTTAAGCCCGGGGTTCATCTGGGTGACATCGGCCACGCCATACAGCAACATGCCGAGGCCAACAACTTCTCCGTGGTGCGCGAGTATTGTGGTCACGGCATCGGTGCCAAATTTCATGAGGAGCCACAGGTATTGCATTACGGCAAGCCAGGCACCGGCATGCAGTTGCAGACTGGTATGACCTTCACCATCGAACCGATGATCAATTCCGGTAAACGTGAGGTGAAGCTACTGCCCGACGAGTGGACCGTGGTGACCAAGGATCACAGCCTCTCAGCCCAATGGGAGCATACTATTTTATGCACCGACACCGGCTATGAAGTACTGACCCTGCGCAAAGACGAAGAACCCATCTAGATGACCAAACCTGACATCACCGCATTGCTACCGGCACTGCCGGTAGATATTAGCTCTATCAAGGCTTATAAAAACGCCTTGTTGCAATCCAGAGACTGGATGGTCGAGGCTTTTGAAGCGGAGACCTCGGTAGGCGAACTGGTTATCTATCGCGCCTCCGTGGTCGATCAGGTTCTGCAACATGCCTGGGGAAACTACTTCCCCGTGGATGCCCCCGATATCGCTCTAGTCGCGGTGGGTGGATACGGTCGCAAAGAGCTGCATCCTGGTTCGGATATCGATATCCTCATCCTACTCTCGCATGAGAGTGACCACTATCGTGAGGCGCTGGAAGGCTTCCTCACACTAATGTGGGACATCGGCCTGGAGATCGGCCACAGCACTCGCTCTCTGGACGCCTGTGTGCGTGAAGCGAGGGACGACATCACCATTGCTACCAATCTGATGGAATCTCGCCTGCTGATGGGACCAGAATCCCTCTACGAGACCCTGCGTCAGCAGACCGGCCCGCAGAATATCTGGCCCAGCCGTGATTTCTTTGCCGCCAAGTGGGAGGAACAGAAACAGCGCTACCATAAATACCACGACACCTCGAATAATCTGGAGCCCAACATCAAGGAAGGTCCTGGGGGATTACGTGACATTCAGATGATAGGCTGGGTAGCTAAACGACACTTCGATGCCAACTCCCTGCAAGATCTCATGACGCATGGTTTTTTAACCGAAGAAGAATGTAATTCCTTATGGCAGGGCCAGCTGTTCCTGTGGAAGGTGCGCTTTGCCCTGCATATTCTTACTGGGCGCCGCGAGGATCGATTACTGTTCGATCACCAACGCAGCCTCGCCAAACAATTTGGTTACGAGGATGAGGGACATAGCATGGCGGTGGAACTGTTTATGAAGCAGTACTATCGCAGCATCATGGAGTTAAATCGCCTTAACGAAATGCTCTTGCAGCTATTTCAGGAAGAGATCCTGCTTGCCGAAGAGGCCAGTACCCCACTGTTCATCAATCAACGTTTTCAAATCCGCAAGGGCTTTCTGGAAGTCTGTGAACCACAAACGTTTCGCCAGCATCCCCTCGCCCTGCTGGAGCTGTTTCTGCTGATGGAACAACATCCGCAGCTAAAAGGGGTGAGGGCCAATACCATCCGTCTGGTGCGTGACAACACACATTTGATCGACGCCGGATTTCGCAATACCGATGCAGCGAAACAATTGTTTATCCAGATCCTGTCGCAACCACGCGGTGTCACACATGAGCTACGCCGTATGAACCGCTACGGTGTGCTCGCCGCCTACCTGCCTGTATTCGACAAGATCGTCGGTCTGATGCAGCATGATCTGTTCCATGTCTACACCGTCGATGAACACACTATGTTTGTACTGCGTAATCTACGCCGCCTGACGGTAGAGGAATACGCACATGAATATCCCTTGGCCAGTAAGATTATCACCAGTCTAGAGAAACCGGTTTTGGTCTATATTGCCGCGCTGTACCATGATATAGCCAAGGGCCGTGGCGGTGACCACTCTAGCCTGGGTGCCGTAGATGCACGCCAGTTTTGCAGAGAACACGATCTGGTAGAAGAAGATACTCATCTGGTTGCCTGGTTGGTGGAACAGCACCTGATGATGTCCCGCATCTCACAACGTAAAGACATCAGTGATCCGGATGTGATCAACGAATTTGCCGCACTGGTGGAGGATCAGCTACAACTGGACTGCCTGTTCCTGCTCACCATGGCGGATATCCGCGGCACCAGTCCGACAGTGTGGAACTCCTGGAAACATGCCCTGCTGGAGGAACTGTACCGCTCCACCACGGAACTTCTGAGTCGTGGTCTGGAATATCCCCTGCAGGAGGTGGATGTCATCGAGCAGATGAAATCTCAGGCACTGGAATTACTCAAACACCAGCGCATCAATCAAGAGCGTTTAGAGCAATTATGGCAACGCATGCCAAAGGAATATTTTCTCCATTATTCGGAAAATGAGCTGGCCTGGCACGCCCAGTCACTATTGGGTACTGACCATCCAGAAACGCCCCTGGTGCTAATGCGCCAACAGACAGCCAGAGGGGGAACTGAGGTATTTATCTATACCCGCATCCAGGACAGGCTGTTTGCACAAATCACCGCAATACTGGAAAAGCTTGGACTGTCCATCGCTGCGGCACGCCTAATCTCCTCCAATGACGGCTACAGCTTTAATACCTTTATTGTCCTGGAGGAGGATGGGCAGCCCATCAGTCAGTCCATGCGTATAGAGGAAACCCTGGCGGCTCTGCGCCGGGCATTAGCAAAACCTGATGAGCTGCCCGAGTTGTTTAACCGCTCCCTGCCGCGGAAACTGAAACACTTCCCGATCAGTACCGAAGTCCGTTACAGCAAAGACAAATATCATGATCATACCAACCTGGAAGTGTTTACCATGGATCGGCCAGGATTGTTGGCCAGCCTGGCAAGGATCTTCCTGCAGTATGGGATCGATCTGAAAAATGCCAAGATTACGACATTGGGAGAGCGGGCGGAGGATGTGTTTCTGATCACCAATCGTGATGCCCAGGCTATCGATCAGGATACTCAACAGGCATTGAAGACTGCAATTATTGAGGCTCTGGATGTAACTAAAACGAATGTCGCCTAGGATGCTGCATAAAACGGCTTGCCGTCCCTAGGGACGGCTTAGTTCAAATTCAGCAACAATCTTTTCGATATCATCCTGCTTCAGACTCAGGCGTTCGCTCAAGCTGGCCAGGTTATCCGGCATATGTTCGGTCGGATGTTGCTCGGCACCTGACTGGGAGAAGAGAATATGATGAGCCAGGGCGACAATAGCCATATGATAGTCCACGTCACGACCCAGCAACTCTACTGTGTCCATATCCGCCAGATCATTGATGGCGTAAAAGGTCATCTCCGGCAGACGCATATCACTCAGTAATCGGGTCAACAACTCGTTATGGTTGACGCCAAAGACCTGCTTCTCCACATCCTCCAGATCTATGCCGTCACGTAAGGAGGTATCGACCACCTCCTGATATTGCTGCTTGAAATTGGTCAGCAGAACCAGCGCTCCCATCTCATGCAATAGGCCCGTCAATTCAATATCTTCTGCCAGATGAGGCACCACCTTTTTTGCCAGTAGACGGCATAGGGTTGCTATCGCAAAACTGTGGTTCCAGAATATCTGCGCCAGTTTATTGGGACCTTTGTCAAAACTGCGCATGGTTGCAACCACCACCGCCATACGAACATTTTTCAGGCCAAGGATACTGATGGCCTGACGAACGTTGGTGATCTCCACCAGACTTCTGTAGATGGGGGCATTGGCGTATTTGAGCACGATACTGCTTAATACCGGGTCTTGAGAGATGGCCTTACTGAGTTTCAGTATGTCGAAATTTTCATCCGATACCATTTCCATTACCGCGAGTCCACTGGGGGAAACATCCGGCATCTTTAGTTCGATAAACTCTGAACTCATTGAATTCTTTGACCTTTATTTTATATCAAGGGATATTTAACAACCAATTGTATGTTAAACAGGCTTAAACCGTAAGCAGGTCATTGAGAATATCCTGGTACTCTTCCATGATATCGTCGATGTTTTCATCACTCAGCCCAACCAGCGCCTTCAATGAGGCCATATCGCCGGTGAGTTTTTCCACTGGCAACGAATTTTCACCCTGAAAACTCATATCTATGTAGTGCGCCAGTGATAACACCGCCAAATGGGTGTCCACGGCACTATCGATACTGGTCACCGGCTGCACGGCACGAAAGGCCTCCATCGCCTGGCGCGTAATCGCGGGCAGATGCAAGCCCTCAGACATAGTCATCAACACCTCATTGCGATCCACACCAAAGAATTTTTTCTCTGCATCGACAATCGCCATGGTTCTGGAATTGGCTGCCGCTACCAGCTTTTCATATTCCTTGGGATAGTTGCCGATGAGGATGAGTGCGCCCATGTCATGCAATAGGCCCGTCAGTTCCAGATCTTCCATCATGACAGGAAAGGCATAGTGTCCTATCAAACGACATAGCGCCGAGATAGCAAAACAGTGTTCCCATTCCAGTTCCTGTATTGGCGAACGGGCGGCGGCGATGGAGCGCATGGAGACCACGGTCACGGCCATACGTACCTTTTTCGCCCCCAACATACCTACCGCTGTACGAACATTGTCAATCTCCTTCTCACGCCGATACATGGCGGAGTTGGCAATACGTAGCAGAGTACTGGAGAGGAGTGGGTCCTTAGCGATTAAGTCGCCCACCATATTTAGATCCGGGTCATCACCACTGATCACCTCCATGACCTTTATGCTGGTACCTGAAATATTAGGTACCTTCAATTTGGATACATCGATCCCCATAAACACGTTCCCTTTTAATACTTATATATTGTGTCTGCGAGCCGTCTTTCTTGGCCGTAATCGTAATTTCCGACTATAGCATTTAAAAACTTCCGCTTTTAGACCTAATTTGTGTCAGTTATTTGAATAAATTCAAGTGCATTGCCATCTGGATCACGACAGAACAACGCCTTGCGTCCAGAACGGCTACTGCTGTAATCCCACCCCAGGGTATCCAGCCGCTGAGCCAACTCATCCAGACCCTCTACGTGCAGGGCGATATGACGATCACGTCCGCCGTGTTGCGGGGCCAGGCGGTCGGCATCGGGATTGGGGAGCTGCATCAGATGTAGCTGCTGAGCCTGATGGATCTGCAGCCAGAGACCCGGATAACCCAAATCGGGACGTATCACCTTCTTTAAGCCCAGGGTTCGGATATAAAACTGCTCTGCCCGGTCCAGATCTGCGACCAGGAAGCTAGCATGATGGATCTGCATAATTCTAAACATCACCACCTTCATCCTCTTGGGTCCTGGAGCTAAGATACGCCGCAAGGATGATCAGACCACCACCCATCCATTCCATGACGGAGATCCTTTCATGGGTCAACAACTGGGCCGAAACAGCACCGGCCACCAGTTCAAACAAGAGGATCACCGATGAGCGATAGACCGCCAGGTGGGTCACGCCATATTGTACTGTCAGGGTCATGACCAGCATTACCAACCCCATCAACAGCGCCAGGCCATACCACAGGACCGGCACATGGGGCAGTGGACTGGTGAAGATAAGGATACCCGACAAGGCAACCAGGGAGACCCCCAGCCAATTGGCGGCCATCTTCATGCGCAGGTTGAGTCCATGGCTGGCACGCAAGGCAACATTCGACACGGCAAAGGCAAAACCTGCGCTCAAGGCCAAGCCATCACTAACGGTCTCCGGCCAGGGCATACCCAGCTGTGGGTTCCACAACATGACCACGGCCCCGGCCATGGCGACCACCACGGTGAGCATGGCCTTTCGGTGTGGCACCTCCTTCAACCACCACCAGGCCAACAGAATCGCCCAGATGGGCGAAAGGTAGAACAGCAGCAAGACCCTCACCACATGCCCGTCGATCACCGCAACAATAAACGCCACGTTACACCAGCCACTGCTAATGGCGATGGCAAGAAAGGCGTATGGATGGCTGACAACCTGACTCAGATGACGTCGCGCCAGCCACAGCCCCAGCGGTATCAGTGAACCGTAGATGATCAACGAACTCCATAAACCGTTGATTCCGCCTTCTTCCAACAGGCGCAAGGGATACCATATCAAGCCCCATAAGGTGGCACTTAACAACAGAGCCAGTACCGCCCGATTCTCAGATTTGGTTGACACCACGTAATCCACTATACTTTGCGCCTTTATAATTTTTGATATGCACTCAGTCTAATTAAATAGAAGCAAAACGAACAGCGGCAATGAATCCCGAACTCGATCACTTACATCCATATCCCTTTGAAAAGCTTAATGCCATTAAGGCGGAGGTCTCTGCGCCCGGTGATCTGGCACATATCGCCCTCTCCATCGGTGAGCCCAAGCATACGGCACCGCATTTTGTTGCCGAGGCGCTCATCAGTCATCTGCATGGCCTCTCCAGCTATCCCCTGACCAAGGGCAGCCTGGAACTCAGACGTTGCATAGGCCACTGGCTGAGTAACCGCTTCCAGTTACCTGCAGATAGCATCGATGCCGAACAGCATGTGATTCCGGTTAACGGTACCCGTGAGGCCCTGTTCGCCTTTGCCCAGGCAGTCATTGACCGTACTGCCCAGCCACTGGTGCTAATGCCCAATCCCTTCTATCAAATCTATGAAGGTGCAGCCATCCTCGCCGGTGCCGTCCCCCTTTATATGAATACCACTAATGAGACCGGACTGGCTCCGGACTTCGATGTCATTACAGAAACACAATGGCAACGCTGCCAGTTGCTCTATATCTGCTCTCCCGGCAATCCCACCGGTAAGGTACTGGGGCGAGATACCTTAAAGATGCTGATTGAAAAATCTCTACAGCATGATTTCATCATCGCCTCGGATGAATGTTATTCCGAGATCTATTTTGATGAAGCCACACCACCGGTCGGTCTACTACAGGTGGCCGCCGAGATGGGCCACAGCGACTACAAAAACTGCGTGGTCTTCCACAGTCTCTCCAAGCGCTCTAACCTGCCCGGCCTGCGCTCCGGCTTTGTCGCGGGCGATGCCGATGTGTTAAAAAAATTCCTCCTCTACCGCACCTATCATGGTTGCGCCATGCCACCTGCGGTCCAGGCGGCCAGCATCAGCGCCTGGAACGATGAAGCACATGTAAAGAAAAACCGTGACCTTTACCGGGAGAAGTTCGATGCGGTACTGGCGATACTCGCACCCGTGATGGAGGTTGAAAAACCGGATGCGGGTTTCTATCTGTGGGCCAAAACGCCCATCGATGATGCCCTCTTCGCCCAGCGACTGTTTGGCGATAAAAATGTTACTGTTTTGCCCGGCCAATACCTGTCCCGTGAGGACAATGGGGTGAACCCTGGTCAGGGTCGGGTGCGTATGGCGCTGGTGGCAACCCTGGAAGAGTGTGTCGAAGCCGCCACTCGAATAAAAGAATTTGTACAAACACTGTAAACTACATTGAATTACCGGACCTGCTGATTGTAGGCCTGAAGATTACTAGCGGAGAAAACCATGAGCGACCTGCAACAGATTATTGAAAAAGCCTTTGAAAACCGTGCTGAGATCACCCCACGCAATGTGGATACCCACATCAAAGAGGCAGTAGAGACCGTGATCGGTCAACTGGATCAGGGCACCCTGCGCGTGGCCGACAAATCCACCGGTTCCTGGGTTGTCAACGAATGGGTAAAGAAGGCGGTATTGCTCTCCTTCCGCATCAAGGACAACAACTTCATGAAGGGCGGTTTCACCAACTACTACGACAAGGTGGATTCCAAGTTTGCCGACTACAACAGTCGCGACTTCGTCGACAGTGGTGTGCGTGTGGTGCCTCCCGCCACCGTACGCAAAGGTGCCTACATCGCCCCCAGCACCGTATTGATGCCATCCTATGTGAACATCGGTGCCTATGTAGATTCTGGCACCATGGTCGACACCTGGGCCACGGTTGGTTCCTGCGCCCAGATCGGCAAGAACGTGCATCTATCCGGTGGTGTAGGTATCGGTGGTGTTCTGGAGCCTCTGCAGGCAGCCCCGACCATCATCGAAGATAACTGCTTCATCGGTGCCCGTTCCGAGGT
>JAOUJT010000094.1 GCA_029883105.1 Gammaproteobacteria bacterium | reverse complement strand
AAGGATCTGCAACAACGTCTGCAACGTCCGGTGCGCATTAGCAATGACGCCAACTGCTTCGCCGTTTCTGAGGCCACCGATGGTGCGGGGGCCGGGGCCTCGGTGGTATTCGGCGTGATCATCGGTACCGGTACCGGCGGCGGCATCGTGGTGGAAGGTAAGCCGCTCAATGGCCCCAATGCCATCGCTGGTGAGTGGGGCCACAACCCCCTACCCTGGCCCAGTGCAGAGGAACAGAGCAGTGTCTGTTACTGCGGTCGCCACGGTTGTATAGAGACCTGGCTCTCCGGCCCGGGTTTTGCCCGCGACCATCACAGCCATAGCGGCCAACTATTGAGCGCCAGAGAGATCGTTGCCCTGGCCGAACAGGGTGATAAACAGGCCGAAGCCTCACTACAGCGTTATGAGCATCGACTGGCTCGTGGCCTTGCCTCTGTGATCAACATACTCGACCCGGATGTTATTATTCTCGGTGGCGGCATGTCCAACATCAGCCGCTTGTATCGTAACGTGCCCAAGCTATGGGACAACTATGTGTTCTCGGATCGTATTGACACCCGACTGGTGCAAAACCAACATGGCGACTCCAGTGGGGTAAGAGGAGCGGCCTGGTTATGGCCAAACCCATCAGAACAATAAACACGATTTCGTCTGACGAGATGAAAGTAAATTGATCTCTTTACCCAGCGCTGTCTTAATAAACCTTTATTCCCAAGCAGCCTACCGCCAATGAATTTTCTCCCTGTCCTGGAAACCGTGCTACCGGTATTTTTAATCGTAGCTATAGGCTTTGCCTATGGCCGCAGATTCCACACCGACATCGATACCTCTAATCGTCTCAATATGGACATCTTCACCCCGGCGCTGATCTTCAGTGCCCTCTCGGCAAAGGGTTTCCAACTGGCTGACTATCAACAACTGGCCTTTGCGGCCATGATTATCGTGCTGGGTTCCGCACTTGTGGTGCTGCCCTTTCTGCGCATTATCAAGGTATCGTGGAAAACCTTCGTACCGCCAATGATGTTTACCAACAGCGGCAACATGGGCATACCCATCCTGCTGCTGGCTTTTGGTGAGGATGCCCTGGCAGCGGCTATTGTTTTGTTCCTGGTGGAGAACACCCTGCACTTCACGGTCGGCATGTATATGGTTAATCACCGCGCGGGTATTAGCGGGTTGTTTCGTACGCCGATGATCCTCGCCAGTATTGCCGGCATCACCGTCAGTATCTTCGCCATACCGATCCCCTCGGTGTTTGCTGTGCCCATAGAGATGGTCGGGCAGATCGCCATCCCCTTGATGTTGTTTACCCTTGGGGTGCGCATGGTGGATGCGGACTTTTCGGACTGGAAATTGGGAATTTGGGGCGGGTTTCTTGCCCCAATTAGCGGACTTGTCATGGCCTGGTTGGCCACCTTGTGGATAGAACTGACACCGATCCAATATGCTTACCTGTTCATTTTTGCCGCCCTGCCACCGGCGGTACTGAACTATATGGTCGCTGAGAAATATAATCAGCAGCCGAAACAGGTTGCCTCTATCGTCTTCATCGCCAACCTGATGAGTGTTATCAGTCTGTCACTGGTATTGGCCTGGGTACTATAGAGACAATATTAATCTGCTATGTAGATGTTGTTGCGACCGGCATGCTTGGCTTTGTATAGCGCCGCGTCCGCATCAAGCTTCATTTGTTCACTATCATTACCCTGCATGTGGATTACACCAGCACTTATCGTGCATGCCTGATCTGATATGCCTAACTCACTCTGACCTTGCAAAAAACATGTTGTAATGCGCTGGTACCAGGAACGCACCGCCGCTTCTTCCAAATTGGTCAAAAGAGCGACAAACTCATCACCACCCATGCGAATAAGAAGATCTCCCTGCCGGGAATGGCGCGACATGCATACGGCGAAGGCTTTTAATACCTCATCACCCATTTCGTGTCCGTATGTATCATTGCAAGCCTTAAAATTATCCAAATCAAGAAAAACCAGGTAGTTTCTTTGCACCGATGGCGTCGCAGTAATCTGCTTAATACGCTCTTCCAGATAACGACGATTACCCAAGCCGGTTAAGGGATCTGTTTCCAATTGCTTGGAAAAATACTGATTACGATAATTTATCGCACCGGAAAGACTGTAGATATCAGTAATGATCTGCTCTGTCTCCCGAAACATTGTTTTTTTCGGCTGCAGTTTTTCATCATGCTTTAGTATTGCTTTTAATACATGGTGTATATTCTCAAATTCAGACAACATCTGGCTCATTGTACGTTTGGAATAAACCACGAGGACGATAACAAACAGCATCGAAACCATCACCGCAAAGATAAACAACCCTAGTATTGCTTTGTCCAGCGGCTGTGGCTTGATGTCTAGGTGCAACTTCCAGTTAGTATTGGTGATGTAACGCTCAACTCTTAGCAGGTCATCGTCAGCGACCCTGCTTATTTGCACCACAGGATGATTGTTATCATCAAGAAGATAAACATTACTATTTTCATCCAGCAGATTGTTCAGCATTGACTCCAAAACCGTGACCGAAAAGCTGGCAAAAACCAAGCCTAATCTGTCTGCAGATTCATCGCTCACCACCGAAACTATATCGAAATGCGAAAGCACTTTGGTCTCAGCATGCAGCTTGGTTTTATAGTCTGCAATAGAGCCCATAGCCTGGCGCAAATCAGCTCGACACTTTGGCCCGACCCTCAGCTCTCCCACATCACCCAGTACCGATGCCTTTTCATTTATCAACGCCAAACCTATAGCGTGGGGAATTAATCGGCGTTGTTTTAGCGCCCACTCTTGAGCTTTCTGTGTATTCTCGGCAAACAAGATCCCATGTACTTGTTCTTCTCTCGCCAGCTCATTGACCAGCTGCTGATAAAAACTCAGCTTCTCCTCCAGCGCCAGCGTCATTACACGAAGTGTGCGCTCAGCGACAAATTCTGAATTAGATTGTGTATATTGAGAAAGGTTAATCACCGCAAACAACAGCATTACCATGAGAGTTATCATGGCAATAAGGAACAACATATTGGTTTGCGCCAACACTGACGGCTTATTGATTACACTCACAACTGATCCTTGACTCACCCGCTTAGTAATACCACATATACAATATCGATTTTTACGTTCAGGGTTTTCTGATTACGAACTTCAGAGTCTCATACTATTGTGCAGAATCACGGCCTGTATATTAACGGGACAGCTAGCTAATCACTCGCTGAAGGCAATGATAACCAAAGCATATTAACTGTTCATTTCATTATAAACTCATCCGGCCGGTACTCAGCAAACTCTCTCATCTCAGCTTCTGTACAGAACGAGAAAATAGTGATTACAAGGAATCACGATTCCGGCACAATCCATACACCGTCGTCGTTATCTTATGATGCGAAGTAATGAAATACTGCCCACAAGTGCAAAATGGATGTGAAATAGCGATGACAAACCGTTAAAAACGAGACAGTTTTTCATCCAAGGCCGCCATCTGTTCCTGGCTGGGTGGCATCTGTATATACATACCCTTTTCTTTCAGTGAGCGCTTTACCGCTTCTATGTCTACACGAGCCAGACTTTCACGTGACTCCAGATCCAGTTCCATAACATAGGTAAGATCTCCCATACCCTCGTGGATCGTTTCTGGTACTACATCCAGGTTTTTTGCCTCATCTTCCTGTTTAACAACATAGACATAGGTATCGATCTTACGCTTACTTCTATAGATTACACATATCATCGTTGTATCACCAAACTCTCTGCTCGATTGGCCAGATCGGTTATCGCGTCCAAAACCGATTTCTGCACCTCTGAATATTTTTCCAATGTCTTATCCGAGACACTGCGTGTAACACGCTTTTCCGCTACGCCTTCATGCACCCACTCTTCAAATTTATCCACAGCACGGTCCAGTCTACGAACCTCTGGCCTAACTACCGGCACATACAGTCTGGCGATCATCTTTACTGTCTTCATCGGTGACGGGTCATTCAATGCAGGTCCATTCAGCAATTCTGCTGAGCGCAACCGTTTAAGCCAATGCTCTACTTCATAGGCCTGTGACAATAACTCACCCAATTGAATACGCAACTGACGTTGACGCTCTCTGCGCTCTACAAAATAGTACAGACTCCAACTCCCCACTACGGTTGCCAATAACGCTACGCCCGCTCCCACCATGACCGGGACCAATTGAATAATCTGTTCCATAAAAACCCCAAGACCCTAAAATAACACCAATTGTATGTATACCCGTGACATTCACAAGCTAATTTAGCCGTATATTCACACTCAGGGGCAGGTCATGTTGCATTGAAATGTCGATTAAGTACCGAATTTGCCTAATACTATTCACTATTTTCCCAAACCATCCGATATGATGAGAACCACACATCTGAGTGCATATATTTGAAAATTTTATCTACAGATTATATGAACGAGTTTCGTTGTCTGGCGCAAGATTGTGAAGATAACTGCTGTAAGCGTTGGTCTGTACGCCTGGATAAAGAGCACTATAGCCAAATTCTACAACTAGGATCGGTACACGCAAAACTGCAGTCCACCATTAACCAATCCGTCCATATCACCCGGCACCCCGCAGATAAACATCACTTTGCCACTATCGACATGGATGAAGAAGGCTATTGCCCCTTCCTCAATCAGGAGTCCTTGTGTCAGCTACAAGATTTAGGCGACATAAATGTACTAGGGAATACATGTGCGAACTATCCCCGAGTCATGTACCAAATTGATGACACGGTTGAAATGGTTGGTGCACTTTCCTGCCCGGAAGTGACACGACTATGTTTTCGAAGCAACGAAACACCCGCATTAATTCCTGTTGGCCTGGAATCACTGCCTCGTGAGGATTACACCCTAACGCATCATATTGATACTCAACGGGCTCCCTATTATGAACGTCGCTTTCCGCTTATACGCGAAGCATTCCTTAACATAGCCATTCATCATGGCTATACCAGTAAACAAAAACTCTATCTACTCTGTTATCTAAGTCAGCGCTTAAGCGTGCATTATCACAGCGGCTGTGATGACAGTATTGAAACCATTCTACAACATGAACTAACACGCTTTTCAGGTACGACGATTAAGAAAAGTCTACTTACGAATATGGATAATTTTCAAGATCTGACAAAAACAGGGCTAATCACCGTGCAGTCCATTTTTTCCATTCGAATTCAACACTTTCAGCAAGATCCACTAACACCATATGTCAACGACATCATAGAAAGCTATCGTGAAGACATGCCCTTTGATATGGAGATTGATGCATTATCAGAAATCTATGTTGAAAGAAAAGAAACCATATCTCACAGTGTGCACATACAGCTAGAAGACTATCTATCACGCCACCTGCATAACTGTCTGCTTCGAGAATGGTACATACGCTTTCCTAATCCATTTAATTATATGCAAATGATCACACTAAGACAGGCCATGTTGCGGTTTTTGCTTTATAGCCATCCATCCATTCAGCAATGGTGCCAAACAGAAGCTGAACATACGGATGAAACATTGCATAAGGTCATTGAAGAAATTTCTGTAGAGATATTTTATCTGTTCTCACGCTCAATCGAACATGACGTTGCATTTCTGCAAAACGTATATTCTACTTTGCTCACAGAAGATATGATGAATCTGGATACGACACTGGCCTTTTTAAAAGGGCTATAAACTTAAACAGGACTGCTAGTGTCTGTTCAGTCATTTCGATAAATCAAATCCCAAACACCGTGTCCCAAACGTCGGCCTCGACGTTCAAACTTTGTCACCGGGCGATAGTCTGGAGCCTCACTGTACGTCTCCTTACCAGCCGTATTACTGTATCCCTCTGCTTGCTCCATCACTATCATCATGTGTTCAGCATACGGCTGCCAATCTGTGGCCATATGAAATACACCCGCTTGCTTTAACTTTCTCCGTAGCAACTGAACAAACTCACCCTGAACAATGCGCCGCTTGTGGTGTTTCTTTTTATGCCAGGGATCGGGAAAGAATAGCAGTAGCTTATCTACGCTGGCATCGGCTATCTGCTGCCTCAGGATCTCTACCGCATCTTCTGACATCAGTCGAACATTATCGATACCTTGCTCTTGCAGGCGCAACATCAATGCACCCACTCCGGGACGATGTACCTCGATACCGAGAAAATCCCACTCCGGGTGTAACTGTGACATGTGCAGCATCGCTTCGCCATTACCAAAACCTATCTCCACCACCAGCGGTGCCTGGCGTCCAAATAGTGCAACAGCGTCGATGGGTTGACCATCAGCTTCGACACCATAATGCGGCCACAACTCATCCATCGCCCGCTGCTGGGATGGGGTCATGCGCCCTTCGCGGCGCACAAAGGAACGGATACGGCGATAAATTGGCTGGTCTGTCATAAGAATACTGTTTCAGTCATAAGATCTAGCGCGAAGGCACAGAGGCTGCAAAGAAAAACTATTCGCCAGAAACAGAGAAAGATCCTGTACTGACACCTCATCTCCCTAAATCCTCTGCGCGACCAGAACTTGTTCAGGGAGTACCTGATGAAGCGCGTAAGCGATTCTAGGTATTAATAACTCAAGTTATTAAAAGAACGTCCCGTCGATGGGGGAGGAGGCGCTGGCGTATTGCTTTCGCGGCATGCGTCCAGCGAGGAAGGCCTCTCGTCCGGCCTCGACAGCCTTCTTCATGGCCGAGGCCATGAGCACGGGATCGCCTGCAGCGGCGATGGCGGTGTTCATTAACACGCCGTCACAGCCCAGTTCCATGGCGATGGCCGCATCGGAGGCGGTGCCGACACCGGCATCTACCAGTACCGGAACCTTCAGCTCTTCAATGATAAAGCGGATGTTATAAGGATTACGTATGCCCAAACCAGAGCCGATGGGGGCACCCAGGGGCATGACCGCCACACAGCCCATAGCCTCCAGCTCCTTGGCGACAATCAGATCATCGGTGGTATAAACCATGACCTTAAAGCCATCGTCCACCAGGATACGGGCTGCCTTTAGGGTCTGCTGTACATCGGGAAAGAGGGTCTTTTCGTCCCCCAATACCTCCAGCTTCACCAGATCATGACCGTCCAGCAGCTCGCGTCCCAACATACAGGTACGCACTGCGTCCTCGGCGGTATAGCAGCCGGCGGTATTGGGCAAGATGGTATATTTTTCTGGTGGCACCACATCCAGCAGATTGGGCTCACCCGGATTCTGACCAATATTGGTGCGGCGGATAGCCACAGTAATGATCTCGGCCCCACTGGCTTCAGTGGCCAGACGGGTCTGTTCCAAATCCTTATATTTGCCACTACCCACCAGCAGACGGGACTGGAATTCTCTGCCGGCAATGATCAGCGGGTCATTGGCACTTTTTGCATTCTCTGACATGGTGTTATCCTGTAATTCGATTCGAGTGGCTAGGCGTGTATATCAGCCACCGCCAATGGCATGTACTATCTCTACCTGATCACCGGCTTGTAGGACATGGGTATAAAAGCTGCTGCGTGGCACTATCTCGCGATTGATCTCCATCGCCAGGCGCTTGCCCGCCAGCTCCAGGGAGTCCACTAATTGCTGCGCGGTAGACCCATCGGGGATCTCTTTGGCTGTGCCATTTAAACTAATTTGCATAGGAAAATTCGGCCGTAAGTATTGATATCTAAAGGCTGGGTTGATAAAAGCACAATTCTACACCATTGAACGCCACGAAAAAAATTACATGCCAGACAAAAACAGGACGATACTACCTCAACCTGATATTTTGTCTCCACTTACCAAGCCCAGACTAGCCAGACATACTTAAATATGGAAAAGAAACATAGCGTCGCCCCTGAGGCCACAAAAACCCTTGATGGCCTATTTTTTGACCGCGTCCGTCGCATGTCAGCCTGTGTTGCCTACAAGGAATATGACAAAAAACGCCGCGAGTGGCGTGGTGTCTCCTGGGCTGGGCTGGGTCTGGAGATGACCCGCTGGCGCGGTGCCCTGGAGCGCGAACAATTCAAACCTGGCAGCCGTGTGGCGGTGATGTTGGAAAGCAGTAAGGATTGGGTGGTCTTCGAACAGGCTGCCATGGTGCTGGATCTCATCGTCGTACCCATCTTCCCTAATGAAACCCCGGAGAATGTCGCCTACATACTTCGTGATTCCGGCTGTGAAGCAATACTGATTCAGGATATCCATGCCTGGGACCGCCTCGGCAGTATCCACAGTGTCATCGACAACATCAGACTCATCATCCTGCTTTCTGTACGTGATGAAGAGGAAGAGCAGGTCAAAGAGCTACCAGAAAAGCGCTTGGTCATCGCCAAGGATTGGTTGCCCGTAGAAGGCGGCCCCTTACATGAACGAAGTGCGGACACCAACGCCATTTGTACCATCGTCTATACCACCGGTACGACAGGCCTACCCAAAGGCGTTATGCTTAGCCATCTGAATATCCTGACCAATGCCCGTGCGATGCTGAACATGCTCGCGGTGCGTCATTCGGATACCATCCTTTCACACCTCAATTTTGCCCATATTGTTGAGCGAACCTGTAGCTACTATATGCCGATGATAGCGGGGGCAGTGACTGCTTTTGCCCGCCACCAGGAAAATTTCGACCGTGATCTGGTAGATCTGGACCCTTCAATTCTGGTTACCGAATCTCACTTTCTTACTCGGCTCTCTCGCAAGGTCGAGCAAGAGCTGGAAGAACACGTCTTTATTGATCGTATGTTATTCAAACTGGCGGTACGAGCTGGTTGGGCGAATTTTGAGCAGGAACAAAAACGCATCACCTTTCATCCTCTGGCCTTTCTCTGGCCCATGCTCAAAGGCATGGCATCCCACGCCATTATGCCAAAGATTATTGGCAAACGTCTGCGACGCGTCATAGCCACCGGTACGCCACTGTCGCCGCAAATGGCCAAACTGTTTCTCGGCCTGGGAGTGAATGTTCTACAGGGTTACCACATCACCGAGGCTGGTGGCATCATCAGCCTGAATACGGTAATGGAAAACTATGCCGAGAGTATCGGGCTCTCTCTGCCCTCTTACAAAATCAAGATCAATGAAGATGGGCAGATGCTATTGGCCTGTGATAATGGGCTGTCACAGGGTTACATGGGCCGAGCCCTGGATGAAGATAGCAGCACCTTTGTTGCGGACAGGGTAAATACTGGTGACAAGGCAGAATACCACGACAAACATCTGTTCATGCAAGGCCGCATCGGCGAGCAGATAAAAATCAATAATCGCTATTACAACCCTGAACTCATCGAGGCGGCAATTATCGGCGATAGTTTATTCGACTATGCCTACGTCAGTGCCGAGGGTGAAGCAATATGCGCTCTGGTGGTACTCAATCGCAGTCTGTGGAACAGCGTCACCAGCGATGCTGGCCTGGATCCCAAAGATGCCAACAATTATAACCACGAGAAAACCTTTGATTTCATTATTGGCCATCTGAATACCGCGGTACGAAACCTGCCCACTGCACCTGAAATAAAGGTATTTATTGTTTCCGATACCAGCTGGTCAGTAGACAATGGTCTGCTCACCCCGACTTTAAGGCCCAAAAGAG
>JAOUJT010000362.1 GCA_029883105.1 Gammaproteobacteria bacterium | reverse complement strand
GTGAAATCGACACTTCATACGTATGAGTGTAATCATCCAATTCGATATTAAGCTCCTTGAAGAGTTGTCCCTTGGTGAGGCTTACCTGCATGGCTCGTTCACTTAACTGGGAAAATATGATATCTCGTAGTATGGTCAAATGTTTCTGCTTAAACAATTCCGTTGCAATGTTGTTGCGTAGTTTTATGTTGCCATTGAGGTCAAAAATGATCAAAGGGCTACGAATAATATGGAGCAGATTGTTAGTGATATATTCTGCAGTAATGTCTACAAGACGATAACGCCAGGTAACATACACGGTAATAATAAATAGAAAGAGTACGAATATTACCCCTGTGGGCTGGATATCTATGCCTAACGTGGGGAAAAAATCGGTGGTGGCAAGCAGTGAGCAGATTAGCGCAATGCTTATCAAGCGAAAACGAGGATGGGATTCCTTGTTATGCTCCATACGTAAGACATTGCGTATGAACGTGTAATAGGTCCAGGCAATAGTGACAGTGAAGTAAACAAGAAATAGATATCCAGTAAGACCATACAGACTGTAATAGCCGAACTCGAAGGCAAAGGCGGATGCGAAGTCCAGGTTTATAATTTGCAACAAGGAAAATATGAATGAGGCAAACCAGATGATTTGAATTTGAAAACGCTGTTTATGGTGTTCGTCTAGTAGTATGCGGGTGTAGTGGAATATTATTGCCGGAATAAAGGTGACAGGAATGTTGGATAAAATCACCATGAGGTTTGCGATACGCTCATCTTGAGTGGCCATGAGTATGCTGGAATTGATCACCCAGGCCGCAATGCTTACGGTGAACAGAAAATAGACGCGACCGACGGAGGTTCCTCGCTCACGAAAGCTGACCACCAGACCTAACAAAAAAATAAATAGTCCAGAGATAAAGTACAGACTATCAATCAGGTCAAATTGAAAATATGCGGGATTAAATAGAGCGGTCATTAATGATGTTTCACCTAATATGTCGTTATATTATCGGCTCAAATGCTTTGGAGCTGGTGTGTAATACACAGAATGCCAGTTTATCTATAGAATGCCAGTAAAAATGTGTCAGATTTGTAAAGAAGCGGTAGTATATTACGGGTTAATAATCGACTTCTGCGAGTTGAGGCCGGAAACATTCATTTGAGCCATAATCTAATAAAGGTGTGTGTGATCTCCTCTGGTTGTTCGTGCGTTCCCTCTGCTATTCAGAAAAAGGATACCATCCTGGCATGAAAAAAAATCAACGCGACCGAATAATTAAACGCCATACCCATTCCATCATGATGTATGGCCATGATCCCCAGGCACTTTACTGGGCAAATCGTGAAGTGCAGGAGCTGCGTTTTGATGTGCTGTTAAGTTGCGGTGTTCAGCGTGGTGATAGCGTATTAGATGTGGGTTGTGGATTCGCCGATCTATTCCACTATATGCGCAATCAAAATCTGGATGTGGAATATACAGGTATTGATCTATCACCCGATATGATCCAGGCGGCACGAGGCCGTTCACCAGAGTTGTCATTGTTCCAGGGTGAGTTGTTTGATTTTGATCCCGCTGAAAAAAGCTATGACTGGGTGTTGTTGTCTGGCGCATTAAACGAGCCGCTGAAGGATGATGGTGCCTATGTCAGAGAGATGCTGCCACGTCTTTATGCTAGCTGCCGCAAAGGGCTGGCTTTTAATCTGCTGAATGGCGATTATGACTGGACTGAGCAAGAGCATTATTCCCTTCATGCCTATAAGCCTGACGAAATCATGCAACAGATCAATGTGCTCTCAGCGTTAACCAAACTAAGAACCGATTATCTGCAAACAGATGTCAGCTACTTTGTCTGGCGTGATAAGGAAGCCATGCCGTCGGCGTCATGTTGATGATTCTTATTGTCGCTATGGATAGGACTTGCGGTCTGTTGTAAGCTGAACCGAGAGTATTTATGTGAGTGGATGGCATTGTTAAAGTTATTATGTGTCGAGGATGAAGTGGCTATTGCCGATACGGTGGTGTATGCACTGGAAACCGAGGGCTTTGCGGTCACCTGGACCCAGCTGGGTACTGAGGCCTTAGCGCATCTACAGACAGACTCAAACTACGCGCTGGTAATCCTCGATGTAGGTTTGCCGGACATTAACGGCTTTGACGTGTGTAAACAGATCCGTCAGTTTTCCCAAATACCGATTATTTTTTTAACTGCACGCGGTGAAGAGGTGGACCGTATCGTTGGTTTAGAGATCGGTGCCGATGATTATGTCAGCAAGCCCTTTAGTCCTCGTGAACTGGCTGCTCGTGTAAAGGCGATTCTAAAACGTACTCAAGTCGCAGCGCCAGTGCAGACAGACGCAGAGTTTGTTATCGATACGGCACGTGTATCCATTCTTTTTCATGGTAA